>JAFGTK010000162.1 GCA_016934135.1 Deltaproteobacteria bacterium
AACCCCTTGCCCCTTTTCTTTTCCCTGCTTGGCTATGGTGACCGACATGCCTTCGCCCGGCAGGACAATGGGTTTGACGGCATTCGCGAGCTGATTGATATTGAGAACGTTTACCCCTTGAATCTGGGCGACTTTATTCAGATTGAAATCGTTAGTAAGCACGTCGGCCTCGATATCTTTTGCCAGGGCAATAAGCTTTGAGTCCACTTCCTTGATCTTCGGGAAGTCCTTGTCAGAGACCTCGATCTTTACATGCGGACTCTTCTGCAGCTTATTCAATATGTCGAGTCCTCTGCGACCCCGGGCCCTCTTGAGGGGGTCCGAGGAATCTGCAATGTGCTGCAGTTCATTCAGTATGAACTGGGGTGCGATCAAGACACCGTCGATAAATCCTGCATCGCAGATGTCCGGAATTCTCCCGTCTATAATGACGCTTGTGTCAAGGATCTTCTGCCTGATTCCTTCACCTGTTTTGGCATGACGGAACACGGGCAGTGACTGCAATTCTTTTCCCCAGGCCACGCCGATTGTATATCCAAGGTAAGCAAAGATTGTATTGATCAGGATAAAGAGGAATATTCCTCCCTCGAGCTTGAGGAGGACGTAGCCCAGGAGACTCCCGATTATGAGGCCGAGTATGGCCCCGAGAAATCCCCCGACATATGCCATGGGGTGGAGACGAAATCCCTTGACCTCACCTATGAAGATGACAAGCAGGCAGGTCTCGGCGATCCCGGGCAGGATAAACAGCCAGATTCCACCATCCATGTGCAGGGCGGCATAGTTGAAGGAACCATATAGAACCACAAGTGCGATTACAATCTTAAGAAACCATTTCATATTTATTCCTTATTAAATTACATTGATTCTGATTCAACCTTCCCCATGGCTCCCAGAAGCAAAATCTCGACATCTTTCTTGTCTGTCTTCCTGGAGGTTGATATCTCGCTTACGAGAAGGTTCTTTGCCGTATCATACATCTTTCTTTCGCCGAAAGAGAGTTCTTTACCCCTTTTCAGGATGTTCAGATCTCTCAAGACCTCGGCGATCTCAAAGGCGGAACCACTCTTTATCTTCTCCATGTATTCCCTGTAGCGGCGGTTCCACGTCTGGTTATCGATGGGTACCGATCTCTGTCTGAGGATGTCAAGGACCTTGTCGATCCCGATATCATCTATAAGCTGACGTATACCTACATTCTCCACGTTGGTCACCGGTACCATTACCGTCATCTGGGTGTCCAGGACCTTCAGGATGAAAAAGGAAATACCACTTCCGGATATCTCTCTGGTCTCGATAGATTCAACCTCGGAAACACCGTGTGCTGGATAAACTACTACATCTCCGACTTTAAACATGCGCTGATCCCTTTCAGTAATAGTATAACAATATCAATTCAATGTAATTTAGTCAAGGCTGCTGCTCGTATTAAACCAAAAAAAGATAAGTGATTATAGGTAAAAGAAGCGTATGAGCCTTGTTATGTATGAACAATATTAAGATGCTGCATTACATGAAGTGCCGTTACTCAAGCTCTTGACTTCATTGTACCGGTTATGCCAAGCACATACTACATGAGGTATCCTGAAATTGATCCGGTATTGATCCACCTGGGCCCCTTGCAGCTTCGGTGGTATGGTCTGATGTATATCATCGGTTTTATCCTCGCCTATATTATTGTGGTGAAGATATCCAGGCACAGGCACTATGATTTGAGCAAAACGCAGATCGAAGATCTTCTTACCTACTGCGTTATCGGGCTGATTGTCGGCGCCAGGCTTGGGTACTGTTTTTTTTACAACCTCGGATTCTACCTCGCGAATCCCCTGAAGATTTTCGCTGTCTGGGAGGGCGGCATGTCGTTTCACGGAGGGCTTATCGGCCTGGTTCTGGCCGGATGGCTCTATTCGAGGCTTAAGCAGAAACGTTTTCTCATGCTGGCGGACCTTGGCGCCATAGCCGCCACGCCTGGGCTGTTCTTCGGCCGTATAGGCAATTTCATAAATGCTGAATTATACGGCAGGGTGACTGATATGCCCTGGGGCATGGTGTTCCCGGGAGCGGGACCAATACCCAGACATCCTTCACAGATCTATGAGGCCTTTTTCGAAGGTGTATTGTTGTTTTGTATCCTCTATATCATAAACATAAAGACTCGGACCCGGGGAATGCTCATTGCTTCGTTCCTCCTGTTCTATGGAGTGATGAGATTTTTCCTGGAGTTTCTCCGCCAACCGGATTCTCAGCTGGGCCTTGTCCTCGGGGGGTTGACCATGGGGCAGATTCTGTGCGTGATTATGGCCATAGCCGGTGCATCCCTGCTTGTCTGCAGATTAAAGTCATCTACGCCATAGTGCGATAAGGCTCTATGAATGAATGATTTTGAGACAAAGATCTCAACTGGGATCAGAGCGTTTACCCATTACAATCGCTACAAGAAGGGTATCATGCAGAAAAATGATCCTGTTGGGGCAAAAGTGATCTTGCAACTGTTCCCCTTGTGCATCCATATCAATCACCCTGCACTTCCGGGGTACATGAGTGATGACGATTGTCCATGCGGTGTAAAATGCATGGAGTGGCCTGCAACCACGCTGAAGAGCCTGGGCTCGTTCTTTTCCTCTCGGATTACACTTGCAGATATTCAAGGGTATGTGCCGAGAAATCGTGAAATTGAAGGCCTCTTTACCATCGGTTCGGTAGGCAGCCTGGGCCAGACAAAGGAATCCGACTATGATATCTGGGTGGTGGTTGATAAAGATGCCATTGGAAAGAAGAGGATACTGCTTCTTGAGAGAAAGCTGAAAATTCTTCAGAGATGGATATCCGGTCAATATATCATTGATGTCCATTTCTTCCTCATGGATATACGTGACATTCAGCAAAACAATTTTGGAATAGTCTCCCAGGAAGGGTCCGGTTCAGCATTAAAGAATATTCTAAAGGAAGAATTTTACCGCACCATGACCCTTATCGAAGGGAGAATTCCACTGTGGTGGATTACCCCTTCTGATAACGGCGAGGATTCATATGAAAAGGCATATCAGTTCCTTCAGAGGTCCCTGGTCTTTGAGGCCGACGACTACATCGATATGGGCGACATCTCATCAATTCCGGAACAGGAACTTTTAGGAGCAGCACTCTGGCAAATGCACAAGGCCCTCGACGATCCCCTGAAATCTGTTTTAAAAATGGCTCTGGTAGCCACTTTTCTCGAACCCGGAGAAGATAAGCCGCTTTTGTGCGAAGCGGTAAAAAAACATGTCATGCATGCCAAAAGAGATGATCTTATTGATCCGTATCTTGAAGTCCTTTTAACCGTTGAAAATTACTATCGTTCAATTGGTGACCGGAAAACTGTTGATCTTCTGCGGAAGTGTTTTTATCTTAAAGTTTCTCCGAACATTACCGCGAATGATCTTATAAAGGTTGATCAGGACGATAAGGTTATTCTGATGGCTGATGTTGTACAATCCTGGGGCTGGTCGATCAAGTATCTGAAGGATCTCAATTCGTTTAACGAATGGAGTGTCGATAAATACAGAAGCTTCGGCGATGAGTTGCATGACTACCTCAAACGGACGACAGTTCTTCTCATACGAAGGGCCAAGGCCTTCCTGGTAAATTCCCTGTTGGATCAGGATGTGGAGATGGAGGTGCTGCGGCGCAGGGTTGAAGCATTCTACGTATCCAAAGACGGAAAGATAGAGTGTGAAAAGCGGGTAAAGAAAAAGGAACCGTCCTATACGGAATTGTTCTTCTCGTATAAGGACGACCAGTGGAATGTAACGGGCGGACCTCCTGAAAACCAGACGGAGAAACCTGTGATGAGTGCATCCAGGGTTGTCAAAATAATTGCATGGCTGGTCTACAATAA
>JAFGTK010000163.1 GCA_016934135.1 Deltaproteobacteria bacterium
CGAGGCCTGCCAGTGCAATGCCCAGATGATTGTAATACCGGTAATTGTTCGGTTCCACATCAAGGCTTCGGCTGAGAAGGTTTACCGCGTCTGTATGGTTGCCTTTTTTAATTTCCAGCAGCGCTTTGGTGTTCAAAGGCTCTGCATCGGCACTATGATTCTGGTTCCAGGATGTCAACGCCAGGGTATCTTTTGTTGACCCGATATTGTGGTCTATACTGAAGATCTCTTTGTTCACCTGGGTCTGGGCATAGGTAACAAAGCCTGCCCCTATGTGGGATATCCAGCTTGACATGAAGATAATGGATATGAAGACAAAGACTATGCGGCGTTCTGATTTATTCAGATATCCCCAGAGTATGATAAACCACCACAGAACAAACCACAGAGGCCCTGCATCAAAGAAGATGGGAATCAGAAGAATAAATGCAAGCCAGAGTATGAGCCCTACCCGGGGAATGTCACTGTCGGTATTGTTCCGGAGGTCATGAAACAGGTTCGGGGTGTATTTGACCAGCAGACAGATGCCGATCAGGCATAGTGTCAGAATCGTTGTGCTAATGACGAAAAAGTAACCATTCCCGAGCAGGGTTGATATGAATGGCCAGAAGGTGAAAAGCCCTTTCAGGGTTGATGTCGATAAGATGCCTGTACCCATAGCCTTCTCGTATACATCTCCTATTCTTCCGGTATCAGGCTGTCTAGCTTAAGTGCCAGGTTCATAGTATATGTCCGTTCGTCCCCTTCTATCTTCAGCCGGATCGGTATGTTTATCGCATTTGCCGAGATAATCTTTGCATCATTCGTGCCTACTACCTGTATGCGGCCGCCAAAAGACCCGGGACCGCCTTCGATGGAAGGGCCGGCTTGTTGCGGTATCGGTATAGAGTTCTCCTGTATCGGAGATTGTATTTCGTCAGGAAGCTCATATTCAGGCTCCATTTGATTTTTCTGCACAGGAATCGGCTCTACAGGCTTTCTTTCCGGCTCGGGCTGTGTTGTGCGCTGCTGTTTTCCGCTTGTACCCATCTCGATGTGCTTGAGGACCATCTTTGTTATTTTGGTAAGTGTCTTAAGAACCCCTTCACCGGTAGTGGCGACAGATTCAAAACAGGGGTAACCGTCGGGGTTGAGAATCTGTTCCATCTCCGCTACAGGGGTGGGATCCGGCAGATCCCGCTTGTTGTATTGCATTACCAGGGGCAGGGTCTTTATGCTCTTGCCGTAGTAGTTGAGGTTCTCTTCAAGGTTCGCAAGGCTTTCGATGTTTTCCTCCATTTTATCGCGTTGAGAATCGGCGACGAATACCAGCCCGTCCACCCCGGTAAGCACCGCTCTTCTGGTTGAATTGTAATAGACCTGGCCTGGAACGGTATAGAAATGCAGTCTGGTCTTGAACCCTCGAATATTGGCTATTTCTATGGGCAGAAAGTCAAAGAACAAGGTTCTATCCGCTTCTGTGGCAAGAGAAACGAGTTTGCCTTTCTGGTCAGGTTTGATGCTGGAATAGATAGACTGGATATTGGTAGTCTTTCCACATACTGACGGTCCATAATAAACAATTTTAGCTGATATTTCCTTTTTTGAATAATTAATAACTGCCATGTTATCCTCCGCCCGCCAGTCTTACGATCTCAACCTCTACGTCTTTGAAATCCCTATGTTCTTTCTGGATTTCTCTGAATATCGAAAGTGCATTCTGATTATCTCCAAGGGTCTTGTAGGTCTGAGCGATCTCGTAGAGTATACCGATCTTCATATCGGGAGATGCCTCGTCCAGGGATGCCCCCTGCTTGAGTGCCTGAAGAGATTCCGAAAATAATCCCTTCTCCCGGTAGGTTATTCCGAGCATGATATAGGCATCAAACAGTTTTTCCCCGGTTGTTATCACCTTGTTGAATGATTCAACTGCCTCATCCAGCAACCCGGTCTCGCGATAGGCAAGGCCCATATTGTAGAGAAACAGCGGATCGTCCTTACCCTCTTGGGATGCGGTTTCTTCAATAGCCTTGAATATGGAATCAACACCTGTGTCATCTACAAGATTTTCTGCAGATGCATCGATGTTGAGATCTCCGATTTCCTTGTCCAGTTCAGTATTGAGATCGTAGAAGTCCGTTTTTTTAACTGCCGGCTTTGGAGCTGTTTTCGGAAGAGGATCCATCATTCCCGCTTCCCTTACATCGAAAGCCTTTGCCTTCTTGTTTACGGTCTTGTGGGATGGGTCAAGCTCTGCAGCCTTTTGCATAAACATGGTGGCGGCATCATTCTCCCCGTTCTTTTCGAGGATCTCTGAGAGGTTGACATACTGAGTTGCCGCTTCCCGGGTAAATCCCTGCTCCTGATACAGTTCAGCCAGTTTCTCATGAGGTTTTTCCCAGCCGGGATAGATCTTTATTGCCTGTTTATACAGGGCAATGGCCTTTGGATAAAACCCTTTTTCGTTATAGGTGTCACCCAATCTGAGATAGATGTCTGCAGCATTCTCCGACATGTTGGCTTTCAGATAGAGATCTCCGAGTTTTTTCAGGAGAACGGCGTCGTCAGGGCGTTTTTCAAGAGCCCCTTCGCAGGCACGAATCTCTTTCGACGCCTTCTTTTTTCCAAAAAGACTGTCGAACAGGCTCATATTCTGATACCTTTCATTGTAGGATGTATCCCCTTTCTGCTCCCCATCTTGATATTAATATATGGTTCATCGGTGCTTGGATATACAAACTTTAACTCTATTATCCAACAAAAAAACAGCATTTTCTTCTTGTCGATGCCGGTATGTCTATGCTTGACAAAACAACGCTGCTGCGCATTTATGAGGTAGAGTAGACTCTGATAAAGGGAGCATTATGGATTTTATCCACCCTCTTCTGAATGAAGAGGTTTATGCAATCGGTGGTCATTATATGTTTATCAAGGAGGAACTTCTTCCTCATAGTAGAGGAGATATTCTTTATCTTGTCGGGTATGCACTGGCGGATACTTCCTGCTGCGGTGCTACAGGGTGCGGATATGCAATTGTTCCCGGCCACGTTGTATCCCTTCATTCCCGTCGTACAGATGACAACAGACCCATCTCCGTAATATCGCCGGTGGATGAACAGCTCTATCCTGATGTGGCCATGGCTGTTGCACACAAAGAAGGTGTCGGGCAGGTTCATTTTCTGCTTGAAACCGGCGGCAGGAAGGTATGGTTCCAGCACTGAGATGACAGTGATATCAGGCGGGACAGATCAGGATCTTGAAGGGACTCTCGAGAAGATCGTCTACAGGGATGATCTCAGCGGCTGGAGTGTGTTGAGGCTTTCCCTTTCTCCGGACGGTCAGATCATTATGGTAACCGGAATGTTCATAAGTGTGCAGCCGGGAGAGAGACTGCGGATTCGGGGGAGATGGACTGAGAGCCCTGAATATGGAAAACAGTTTGCCATGGGTTCATATGTGAGCCTGTCGCCGGAGACGCTCACAGGGATCCGGCAGTATCTTGCTTCAGGTCTGATCGAAGGTATCGGTCATGAGATTTCACAAAGGCTTGTGGATGAATACGGTCTCGATATCCTTGATATCATTGAGAATAAACCGAACCTTCTAACCAGGGTCCGTGGGATCGGAAAGGTGCGGGCCCGCAAGATATCCAATGCATGGAAACGTCACAAGGAGATCAAGGATACCATGATCTTTCTCCAGTCCCACGGTATTTCAGCCGGCCATGCCATGAGGATCTTCAAGGTATATGGAAAGAATACCAGATCGGTCCTTCAGGATAATCCGTATAGCCTCTGCTTTGATGTCTTTGGTATCGGGTTCAAGACAGCGGACCGGATAGCTGTTCACCTCGGGATAGACCCACAGTCGCCTCAACGTGCAAGGGCCGGTCTTCTCTATGTTCTGGAGACCATCTCAGAGAAAGGGCATGTGTGCTACCCCTGTGAGACTCTTGTTAAAGAAACGGAAAGTATTCTTTCAATATCGAGGGTTATTATACAAGACGCACTCGAGATGCTGAGGATCGAGGAACATCTTGTCCTTGATGAGAAAGAGGGCAGGGCCTTCGTATATCTGAAGAAGCTCCATGAAGCGGAAAGTGAGGCCGCGAGTCTGCTCAAGTCGTTTCTGAACGCAGATATGCTTTCCATTCCCATGGATACTGACAATGCCCTTTCATGGTTCGAGTCGGGATATCATATAACGCTTGCGCCTGAACAGAGGGATGCCATAGCAAGTGCGATAGTGAAGAAGGCTTTGATTGTTACAGGGGGGCCTGGAACAGGAAAGACCACACTTATCAATGGGATGATAAAGATATTCGAGAAAAAACGGGCACGTGTTCATCTATGCGCCCCGACAGGCAGGGCTGCAAAACGCATGAGTGAGGCAACAGGCCATGAGGCAAAGACCATACACCGTCTGTTCGAGCTTTTTCCTTCCGGTATGGCTGATGAGTATTGCCGGGAGCGGGAACTCAAGACCGATATACTCATCATAGATGAGGCATCCATGATGGATACCGTACTCTTTCTTCATGTACTCAGAGGTCTTCCCTCCCATGCACGGCTTATCCTTGTAGGTGATGCCGATCAGCTTCCTTCTGTAGGGCCGGGCAATGTACTTCTTGATGTAATCAGGTCAGGGCTTGTAAAGACTATACGGCTGGAGCGGATATTCAGGCAGTCTAAAAAAAGCCTGATCGTGATCAATGCCCACAGGATAAATAAAGGTCAGATACCCTTCGAGAAAAATTCTGACACTCTTGCAGACTATTTCTTCATAAACAGGGAAGATCCGGGTGATGTCCTTAAGGTTGTCAAGGAGATGGTTGCTTTCAGGATTCCTGCCAGGTTCGGGCTCGATCCTTTCACCGACATTCAGGTACTATCCCCCATGCATCGGGGTCTGCTGGGTGTCTCAAATATCAATACTGAACTGCAGAGGCTTCTCAATCCTTCGAACAAGGGTCTCTCAAGGGGATCACACAGGCTTTGCAAGGGAGACAAGGTAATGCAGGTCCGGAATAATTACGATCTGGGGGTGTTCAACGGCGACCTGGGAAGGATTGTCCTTGTTGATCCTGAGAAAAAGACCCTTGATGTGGATTTTGACGATAAACGGATAAGGTACGAAAGAGAGGATCTGGATGAGCTTATGCTCGCATATGCCTGTTCGATTCACAAGTCCCAGGGTAATGAATATCCTGCAGCTGTTATTGTAATGCATACGCAACACTATATCATGCTTCAAAGAAATCTGTTATATACGGCAATAACAAGAGGAAAATCTCTGGTGATTGTTGTTGGAAATACAAAGGCGATTGCCATTGCAACAGGGAGCAAAACAAAAGGCCGGAGATATACCATGCTGACCGAGCGTCTGATGTGATATGCATTGAGGGGAATTGGACAGGACGCCTTTCATATGAATAATACAAATAAAGTGGAAATACAAAATCAGAAGAAAGACCTTTTCCGGGAGGCTGAAGATCTTCTGGTTATACAGGATCTGCACACCCATTTTTTCACTCCCGACGGAGTATTGAGGGCCCTCGACGGAGTTGATCTCAGCCTGCCGAAGGGAAGGGCCCTCGGATTGGTAGGGGAATCAGGGTGCGGGAAGACTGTGCTTGCGCTGTCAATACTTCGTCTTATCCCTGACCCGCCAGGCCGGATCGTAAAGGGAAAGATCATATTTGAAGGGGTGGACCTGCTGGGTCTCGATGAGCAGGCGATCCGGGATATTCGGGGGAATAAGATATCGATGATATTCCAGGAGCCCATGACATCGCTGAATCCTGTTTTTACCATTGGATCCCAGATCGCCGAAGTGGTGCTGCTTCACCAGCGCCATAGGGCTGCAACGAAAAAACAGGCCCTCGATGTGGCCGTAAATATGCTGAAGATGGTCGGGATCGCGTCGCCGGAAAGCAGGATAAATGACTATCCCCATCAGCTAAGCGGCGGCATGTGCCAGCGCGTCATGATCGCCATGGCCCTTGCCTGCAGGCCGTCGCTCATGATAGCCGATGAACCGACCACAGCACTTGATGTGACCACTCAGGCGCAGATCCTGTGCCTGATGAAAGACCTTCGCGACGAGATAGACACCTCGATCCTCCTTGTTACCCATGATCTCGGTGTTGTTGCGCAGTCATGCCATGAGGTAGCGGTCATGTATACGGGCAATATAGTGGAGAACGCCTCTGTGGAAGATATCTTTTCCTCGCCGTTACATCCCTATACAAAGGGCCTCTTGAGGGCAATACCCAGGATCGATGCACGTAAAAGAGGCGAGAGCCTGCAGGCCATACCCGGGAATGTCCCTACATTGAAGGATATTCCAAAAGGCTGTTCATTCAACAACAGGTGCCCCGAGGTCATGGATATCTGCAGGGGTGAGTATCCCCCGGTATTCAGGCCTAAAGCCGGTCATATGGTTCGATGCTGGAGGTATGTTAACTGATGGAAAACCTCCTTGAGATCAGAGGGCTGAGGAAATCATTTGCCATCAGGTCCGGTGTATTCAGAAAGATTACCGGGTATGTCAATGCAATCGATGATGTGGATCTCGATGTGTATCCCAACGAGACACTCGGCCTTGTTGGAGAATCAGGATGCGGAAAGACCACAATGGCGAAAATCATCCTCGCACTCGAAAAACCGGATGCCGGCAACGTCGTCTTTAATGGAGCCGACATACATGCGGCAAAAGGACAGACGCTTGCGCAGATTCGCAGAGGGATTCAGGTGATTTTCCAGGATCCTTTCGGGTCACTGAATCCGAGGAAAAGGATCTCATCGATCATTTCCGAACCCATGATCATCCATAAGACAGGATCGAGAAAGCAGAGAATTTTGCGCTGCGCCGAACTCCTGAACATGGTAGGGCTCAGTGAGGATATGCTTGGAAGGTATCCCCATGAATTCTCAGGCGGGCAGCGCCAAAGGATCTGTATAGCCAGGGCGCTTGCAGTAAACCCCAGGCTTCTGATCTGCGATGAACCTGTATCTGCGCTGGATGTCTCGATTCAGGCGCAGGTTATCAATCTCCTGGTGGATCTTCAGAAAGAGCTTGAGCTTTCCTATATTTTCATCTCTCACGATCTTTCCGTGATCGGGTACATATCACACCGCATTGCTGTCATGTATCGAGGGCAGATAGTTGAACTCGCTGATGCCGAAGCCCTGTTTGACAATCCTCTGCATCCTTATACCCGCTGCCTGATGGCAGCGGTTCCTGAGCCCGTACCAGGGCTTAAATCGAAGATGGACGGCTTGATACCGGATGTGGATGAAATCGAATCCTCTCCTCGCGGATGTGCATACAGCAGCTTGTGTCCCTTAAGAGAAGAGGTGTGCATGCAGGAAAGGCCGGGTCTTGTGGAAAAAGAGAGCCGGCATTATGTGGCGTGCCATATGCACGCCCTGTTCACAGGATCATAATGAAATACCCGGCATCTGCTGATGCCGGGCAGTAAGGTGGCAATTTCTCAAAAATTCATGTTCTTATTTTATTATCTTGTCGGCAGATTGAATATCTTGCTCCTTTATCTTTATTCCCATTGCATCTGCAATCTTCTGATTAACAATAAGGTTGATCTTCTTATTCATGGCAATCTTGATCGAAGAGGGCGGAGTGCCGTCTAAGATCTTCAATGCTGTTCGAGCAGACCACTGTCCCTGTTCCTCCGGCATAAGAGTGGCCCCCATCAGTGCATAAGGGGTAATCCATTCATATATAGCACCGGTGGGAATTTTCGAATTTTTCAGCACAAAGGACAATGCTTCTTCTTCGTTCCAGTCTCTGATGCTTGCATTATTTCCGATGATGAGCAGATCCGCTTCTTTCTGGATCTGGACAAATTTATCCTTCCAGTCTTTAAAATCCTGGACAAAATAATTGGTCGTATCGATATTCAACACCTTCTTGTAATTATCTGCCTCTTTCCGGTCGGTATGTGCATCAGAGGCAAGATATCCGACCTTCTTCCCTTTTGCATAAGGTTTCAGCTTCTCCAGGATCTGAAGGATGCCGGATACTTCGACCATGCCCGTTGCATTTTTATAGGGGTATCCATAATTTGTGACGTCCCAGTTTACCCCGCAGAAGACAAAGGGAAGGTCAGCATCCCTGTAGTAATTGGAGACGAGATAGAGCGAGGCATTGTCATCGGAAGCAATTACCACGTCCGGATTGAACTCTTCAATCAGGGCTTTTGCCTGTTTTGCCGCCTCTATCTTGGCTTCTTCAGAGCCGTTGCGCTTTGTGTCCATGTGGAAGATCTTCAGTTCGACACCTGTCCCTTCGATTACCTCTCTGATCCCTGCAGCAATTCCGTCGCTCCAGGCATACCCCTCATGGTACGAGTCGACAAAGAGCATCTTTTTGCCCGTATAGCTCTGAGCAGAACTGATTGATGAAAGAAGAAATACACAGAAAATGCAAAGCCCGATACTGCATGATCTTTTCATACTGTCGCCCCCTTTTCTTGTGTGGTTTTTTCATGATGATTTCTTCTTTGATGATGCAGTCTGTTAGAAATCCGACAAAAAACATTCCAATCACTATTGTTTACCTGCTTCTGCTTTCCCCGGTCAATCAGAATCTTACAAATCTTACAAATAACTTGACATATGTACCAAGCGTAGCTAATAAGAATCACCTTGGAAAAGCAATAAAGGAGGAAGAGAAATACATGGCAAATCATCCCTCGGCCCTGAAAAGGCAGAGACAAGACAAGAAGCGGAGACTGAGAAACAAGAGTTGCCGGTCAACTATTAATACTACGGTAAAAAAGATTTTCTCATCAGTCGATGAAAAAGATAATGGTGGAGTTCAGCTGTATTACAAGCAGGCCATCGCACGTCTTGACAGTGCGGTGACAAAGGGAATCCTTCACAGAAAGACGGCATCGCGGAGGATATCCAGGCTGACAAAGAAGGTCAATGCACTGAGTTCCTAGTCCGATTCCGGTATCTGATAGATGCCGGTTCTACTTCGCCCTGTGTGAAATGGTAAATTGTGCTATGATTTCACTCAGGGCAACCCATATATGGAATGATCTGCCGGTCTTCACGCTATGTTCAAGCAATCGGGTCTGTCTCAGAAGATCCTTGAGCTCATGAGACTTCCACAGTGATTTGCGTGCAGCGATCTTTTTTTCTACAAAGGGATGCACTCTCGCCTTTTTCCCCTGATTCCTGAAAAGTATCTGATAGTGCTGTATCGTCTGATTTTCGATGCGTGATATTATCTCCATATCCGGGATCCCGAAGGTCTCGATCTCGCTGAGCCTCAAGATGGCATCCTTTTTTCTGTCAAAGAGAGAATCCATGAATGCAAATACCGACGGTTCATGAGAACGCATTACGAGGAACTCCACGTCCTTTATGGTGATCGCTGGCCTCGACCCGGCATAAAGGGAGAGCTTCTCGATCTCTGAAGCGATAAACCAGGTATTTGCACCTGTGATGTCTGCGAGAAGAAAGGCGGCATCCTTATCCATCTTCTTGTTGTAAATCTTGACCCTGTTTTGAATCCATTCGATGAGCCCCGCCCCCTTTAAGGGATCGAACCTTAGAATGGTCACGTTTTCCGGAAGCTCGTCCTTGATTTTCTTATCCTCTTTGATCCCCTCTATCGTCATGATCAGTGTAGTGGACTCCGATGGGTTCAGAGCATATTCGAAAATCCGTTTGCGTTGTCCTGCTGCAAGCTTGTGTATGTTTCTGAGCACGATGAGCCTTCGCTCTGCCAGAAAGGGCATGGTGTTGCACAGGTTGATGACCTCGTCTATGGCTTTGGAATCTTCAGCATTGAAGGATGCGTAGTTCATGGATGCATTCTCTCCAAGGGACGAGGCAACAGCGGCAAGATTCTCCTCGATGAGAAAGGTCTCTTCACCCACATACAGGTAAGTATTCTTTAAGGGTGTATGGTGCGCATTCATAGGCTCAATGATGCAACGGCACGGGCAATCTGGAGAGAAACCTGTGAACATGCCTCATCAAGTGCATCTTCAGGCTGACCGCCTTCGGAATATGCCCCCTGGTCTGTAAAGGTAGAAGACCAGACCTTCTTGCCCTGTGCATCAATGATTGTTGCTGAAACCGAGATGTTGAGTCTGTAGCGGTCATCCGATGACAGTGATGAAGATGTGATGGTCTGTCTTGAGGTGGAAACGAGGGTACATTGAAGTGTATGCACACTGTCTTTAGATTCAAGCATGCCCATGGAATCCAGTGCGGTCTCCAGATGCGAGTCGAGAATCATCCCTGCCTCTCTGAGCAGGGTCTGATTGACACTGGGTTCCAAAGTGACCCGTATCGTCGAAGAGCCGCCATCGAGAACAAAAGAATATCCGCAGCCGAGTATGCTAATCAGGGACAGCAATAATGTTAATAATCTTATTCGGCACATAGATAATCCTTTTTATGGATGTCCCCTCCAGGAACCGTTTGACGTTAGATTCGGCCATTGTCTTTTTTTCCACCTCGGCCTGGTCTTCATCCTTTGGTACTGTGAGTGTCGCTCTGAGCTTACCATTGATCTGGACCGCAATGGTTGTTTCAAGCTGCTCGCACCATGCAGGGTCATATTCGGGCCAGGCAGTGTTCAAGAGCATCTCATCATTATCCAGCAGGGCCCATAATTCTTCTGCAATGTGCGGTACAAATGGAGAGAGCATGATGATCAATGCATCGACAGCCTCCCTTATCACATGGAAATCATCAGCAGATGCGGTTTCTCTCGCCCTGTAGAGATCATTGACCAGTTCCATCATGGCTGCAATTGCAGTATTGAACCGGAAACGCTTATCTATATCGTCAGTTACTTTTCTGATGGTCTGATGCAGTTTTCTTTTCAGCGCATGCATGGTCTGAGGCGGTTCGCTCTGAGATATGTCTGCCGTCATGAGCTGATCCTTTGAATCGATCACCAGCCTCCAGAGTCTTCCCAGGAACCTGTATGCGCCTTCAATTCCCTTGTCGCTCCAGTCCATGTCCTTTTCAGGCGGGGCGGCAAACAGGCAGAACAGCCTGGTTGCATCGGCACCGTAGGTATTGATGAGTTTCTCGGGATCAACGACATTGCCTTTTGACTTGGACATCTTGGCCCCGTCTTTGATTACCATGCCCTGGGTGAGCAGATTCGCAAAAGGCTCTCCCATGTCGATATAGCCGAGATCGCGCAGAACCATGGTAAAGAAACGGGCATACAGCAGATGCAGGATGGCGTGCTCGATACCGCCTATATACTGATCCACGGGCATCCAGTAGTCGACTTCGCCTTTGTCGAACGGCTTGTTGTCATGATTCGGGCTGCAGTAGCGGATGAAGTACCATGAAGACTCCACAAACGTATCCATGGTATCGGTTTCTCTTTTTGCCTTGCCGCCACAGACAGGACAGGTTGTATTCACAAAAGA
>JAFGTK010000164.1 GCA_016934135.1 Deltaproteobacteria bacterium
AAGCTGCCGGAACTGATCGAAAGGTTGAAACGGTCCCATGTCAGCGAAGTTATCGTGGCAACAAACCCTTCAGTGGAAGGAGAAGGGACCTTTCACTATATTGAAAAGCTGATCCTGAACGGGAAATTCGATGCAAAGGTAAGCAGGATAGCGCTTGGAATACCCATGGGCGGGGAATTGAAATATATGGATCAGGTAACCCTGGCAAGCGCTCTCAGATACAGGCGCATCGTAAAAGATAAATGATCTGAGGAGAATCAGGATGAACAGGTTTGCTGTTGCAGGGGGGTATATTATCAAAAGTGCCGGCGATGTGGTAAGGGACAAGTACATCATTGTCGAAGACTCCGTGATCAAAGATATCCGGGATGATCTTCCCGAAGACATTGATACCGTAATCGGAGGACCTTACGACATTGTAATGCCCGGCCTCATAAACACCCATACCCATGCATCCATGACCCTGTTTCGCGGCATGGCCGATGATCTGCCGCTGATGACCTGGCTTAAGGACTATATATTTCCTGCCGAGGCAAAATTTGTAGACAAGGAATTCGTCTATATAGGCTCAATGCTTGCTGCATGGGAAATGACCCGTTCAGGGACTACAGCCTTTTGCGACGGATATTTTTTTGAGGACCAGGTTGGCAGGGCTGCCGGAGAAATCGGGATCAGGGCATGGCTGGGAGAAGGCATCCTGGAATTTCCATCGCCGTCGCTAACTGACCCCTCCCGCACCATAGAACACTCCCGTGAATTCATCAGCCGCTGGATAGACAATGATCTGGTAAAACCCACAGTATTCCCTCATGCTGTCTATACGTGCCCTCCTGATCTGCTGAAAAAGGCCTATGAACTTGCAGAAGAATTCGATCTTGTCTTTCAGATCCATCTCAGCGAAACCCACTCCGAGATAGAGCAGGTACGACAACGCTACAACATGACCCCGGTGGAACTGATGGACTCCATCGGGTGTCTCTCTGAAAGGACCCTTGCTGCCCATTGTGTGGTTCTCAACACCCGCGAGATAGAATTGCTGGCAAGAAGAGGAGTTTCCGTATCACACAATGCAGAAAGCAACATGAAACTGGCTTCAGGGATAGCCCCTGTACCCGAGATGATCGCTTCCGGGGTGAATGTGACTATAGGAACAGACGGATGTGCCAGCAATAACAACCTGGACATCATCGGCGAGATCTCCTCTGTTGCAAAACTTCATAAGATAAATACCATGGACCCTACTGTTCTCGATGAATGCACGGCATTCGCTATGGTAAGTGAAAACGGGGCAAAGGCCCTGGGATTTAACGGCGGAAGGCTCGCTCCTGGATTACCGGCCGATATCGTGGTCATCGACGGACATGCCCCGAACCTGGTACCGGTCTATAACCCTGTCTCTCATGTGATCTATGCGGCAACAGGGTCCAATGTAAAAGACGTTGTAATAGCCGGCAGGATCATTGTGAAAGACTATGCCTCTCTCACTGTGGATGAAGAGGCACTCATCAAGGAATGCCGGAAGATCCAGAAATTCATCTCTGCGCAGTAAAGGGGAAAAGAGTTCCCCTTGGGCATGGAACTCTTTTCCCCTTTCCATGTTGCCTGTGCTGGACAGGGCAAGATTCTTCACCTCTGGCAGATTATTTGCACACAGATAAAGCATCGATAAAATAATGCCGATAGGGAAGATATATGAGAGTAAGCAACAGGTTTCTCTATTATCAGCTGGTGAAGGATATAAGTGAAAGCACCGAAAAGATGTTTAAACTCAATGGCCAGATATCCTCGGGCAGTCGCATCGACAAGCCTTCGGAAGACCCAATCGGCCTTTCAAGGGTTCTTATTTACCGCTCAGAACTGAACTCCTTTGACCAGTTCGAAAAATCCATTGATCAGGCAAAAAACTGGCTTTCACGTATGGATGCAATCCTGATGGATGCAGACGACCTGCTTGCCCGTGCAAGCGAACTGGCCGTTCAGCAGTCTTCGGCAACAGCCACTGCCTCAACGCGCGAAGGAGCAGCGCAAGAGATCAGGGAAATCAGGAATACGATGCTCAGTCTTGCAAACTCCAAATATGCCAACAAATATATGTTCGGCGGGACCATGACGCAAAACTTACCGTTTCTGTCGATGGATGTTCAAAACTGGCAGACCGATGTGGACACCATGGCCGCAGACAATGCCGGGGCGGTTGCTAACCTGGGCGGAGCTGCCTCTGCGGGAGACCGCTATATCAATACCACCGATGGGAACATCTACGAATATGACGGCGCGGTCTGGCAGGTGAGCACGGCAGCGAGCGAGGGAATATCGGCAATAGTGGGCGATCAGAACGAACTCTATGTGTATTCTGACGGAGCGTGGTTATCCCAATATCAGGGAAACTCGTCCACCTATTCCGTCAAGATCGGCAAAAGTGATATAGTGGAGACAAATATCCCTGGAAATGAGATCTTCAATAACGACACCGGTGATGTCCTTATGACCCTTATGCGTCTCGAAAAGGCACTTCGGAGCAACGATCAGCAAGGCATCTCAGATGAACTGCCCGAGATAGAGAATTCCAGCAAAATACTTATGAATAAATTAGCTGGAATAGGAGCCAAGGTAAACCGCTTCGATCAATCAAAGTCCATCCTGGAGAGGGCGGAGGTAGATACAAAAGAAAGCACCTCACTGATCGAAGACCTTGACTATGCAGAGGCGATCACCTCATTACAGAATCAGCAGACCATATATGAAGCCACGTTAAAAAGTGCGTCCATGATAACAGGACTTAGCCTTGTGAATTACGTGTAGGGGGAGGAGAATCTTGGAAATCAATACGGTTCGTTTCGGCAAAATACAGGTTCAGGAAAATAAAGTTCTCAGCTTTCCCAAGGGTATCCTGGGTTTTTCAACAAGCAGGAAATTCATCCTTTTCCCCCATACCGAAGGCTCTCCCTTTTTCTGGCTGCAGAGTATCGAGGACGGCACTCTTGCCTTTGTGGTAATGAACCCTCAGCTGGTAAAACATGATTATACCGTCAATATCGAAGAACATGTTCTCAAAGAGCTGAACGCGAAGAAACTTTCAGAACTGGAAGTGATGTGTATCGTGACCATACCCCATAACCAGCCGCAGCAGATGACCATCAATCTTCTGGGCCCGATTGTTATCAATGCAAAACAGCGGTGTGCGCTGCAGATTATCTGTACTGAAGATCAGTATTCACACCGGCATCCGATACTGGCTGAAAACCAGTAGGCCATAAAACCCTTACTCTTTGGTAATTTTTATTACAGAGTATACATTATTACACTGCATAAAGCCCCAGTCTTTAAGGCTGAAGTTTATTTTGATCTTGATTCTAGCCCCTTGATAATTGCTGTTATCACGTCATTTACCGGCGTGGGGACAGCCATGTCTTTTCCATAGCGGCTGATCGCTCCGTTAAGGGCATCGATCTCTGTGCGGCGCCCGAGTTCCATATCCTGAAGCATTGAAGACCGGTGTGTTGAAGTAGGCGGCAGCTGTTTTTCGATGAGGAAGCGATAGTATTCATCAGGCGATCCATAACTCAATGCAATTCCTTTTTCCTTTGCAACCGAAAAGATCTCCTCAATGATACGGCGCATTACAAGAAGCACTTCGGGGACATCCTGCAGGCGGCCGTACGGTACGTTCAGGATTGCCCCAAGGGGATTCAAAGAGCAGTTATAAAGAACCTTTCCCCACAGAGATGCCTCGATTGCGCCACTGATCTCGGCAGGTATCCCGGCATTATTCAGATCCTCGCATACGCCATTTATCTTCTGCGCAGGCACCTTGCCTGCCGGGCTGCCGAGCAGGACCTTGTCGGCATAAACCGTAACACGGGCAGTACCTGGGCTCATGATCTCCGCACCGAAGATGACCCTCGCTCCTACAGTCCGGTCCCAACCTACAGTATCGGCAATGGCCTCCCAGTTGCCCAGACCGTTCTGGATAGAAAAAACCAGCGTGTCAGAAGAAATAAACGGCAGGGTTTGGCGGATCACCTCTGAAGTGAGATAGGATTTTACACTCAGGAGTACGACATCGAACATCCCTTCAAGATCTTTTGTTCCGTAATATGCCCGTATATCACGAATGACATGGTCTCCCCAGATGCCTGTAATTGTAAGGCCGCTGTCCTGCATGGCCCTGAGGTGATCGTCCATGCCGACAAAAGTGACATCATGCCCTTTTTCAGCAAGCAGGCCGCCGAATACACTCCCGAGAGCACCGGCTCCCATCACGAGATATTTCATGCCTTTCCCCTCATTCTCACATACCCGACACCTTGCGCCTGGCAGACGGGTCAGCCTCGGTAGAGTGGTTCATCCTCCAGGAAAGCACACCGCTGATGGCATTTATGGCGTCCTGCGGCGTGCTGTAAACAGCAAGCCCGGCTTTTCTGAATATCGAAGTGAGCCTGATGCGAACTTGTTCTACCTCAATCACATTTTCAGTAAATCTTGAAAGTATCGGAACAATGGGCTTACTGGTTTTTGCTGCTGCTTCCTCTATGGCATGAGGTCCGCTCTCGATCTGGTCGCTCTGGAACGAGGTGATAAAATCGAGAGAAAAGTATGGTATGATGACATCGATATTGTCATCATGGGCCATAGCCTCGATTGTGTGCGCCATGATAGTGAAGTCAAACCCGTAAAATCCGAGATCCACAGGATTTGTGGTGCTGGTATTCACATTGCTGATCTTTTTGCTGATCAGATCCTGCGTATCCTTGTGAAGCTCAGGCAGAATCAGATTTTCCGTTGCTGCAAAATCAGTGAACAATACTGATGTTCCGCCTCCGGCACCAAGAAAACCGAGTCTGGGTCCGCTTGGGATCTCTCTGGCGACAGCCATCATAACCAGGTCTACCATATGTTCGAAATTATTCGCCTCGATACATCCGTACTGACGCATGATGGCAGACCATAATTCATGACGGGCAGCCATTGCACCTGTATGGGATGCTGCCGCCTTCGCGCCCATCTCTGTAGTGCCGCCTTTGAGGATAATGACCGGCTTGATGGGCGTCGTCTTGCTCAGGACCTCGATGAATGCCCTGGGATTCTTTATGTCTTCGATATATGCGGCAATGACCTTTACCGTGTCATCATCGGCAAGGTATTCCATGTAGTCTTCAACCCGCAGGTCTATCTGATTACCATAGGATACCACCTTGTTGAGCCCGAGGTACCGGGAGTATGCCATGCGCATGAAATTGTTGGTCATGCCTCCGGACTGGCCGAGAAATGCCACATTGCCGACGCCATGTATCGGGGGTTTGGGCAGATCACAGGTAATCCCTGCCTCAGTGCAGTGCACACCGATGCAGTTGGGTCCGACAATCCTTGTCCCGCTCTTACGGGCTGCAAGCATCATCTCCTTTTCGAGTGATACATTCCCTACCTCGGAAAAGCCTGACGTAAAAAAGTGCAGAAATTTTGATTTGTTTCTCACCGCTGCTTCTACCGTTTCCAGTGCGAGTTTTGCCGGTACCGATGCTATTGCAAGGTCCACACTCTCAGGAAGATCATCTAAAGAGCGATATACCCTCTCTCCTTCAATATCCGTGTATTTCGGGTTTATAGGATACAGCCTGCCTTTGTATCCAGCCATTTTCATCAATTGATAGTATGGAAGCTTTCCGCCTCCGAGATTTGGTGATGCTCCGATTACTGCTATGCTTCGTGGATAAAAAAGTTTTTCCAGATCCATACAATTCACCTCTTCATTGTTGCACAGTATGTGTTATCAGCTTACCATAATACAAATCAAATTGACAAATTGATTTATTCGCTTTTTATCATCGATAATGAAAAAAATCATTATGTCTCGTGTTTCATTCAAAGATCTTGTTGAAACTTTTTCGGAATCCCTCTAAATTTTATAAAATGTTTGAGAGATCCGTACCCATTTTTTTCCGGTCCATGGCGGTTACCGTACCAAAGGCGGCCATTTACTCCCGTCTGGGCTATCGCAAAAGCCATACACAAATCCCGGCAGAGCATCTCCGGCAGGTGGAACAGTACATAGATCAGGCACTGGAACTCATAGAACTGAAGGGGTCGGCGGTTGTCATGCCTGTTGAGTCCATCGATGAAACCACTCTGCGGCTGGAAAACGGGATCGTCTTTGAAAGCGCACATCTTGCCGGGATGATGAAAGGATGCGGATCGATCCTGTTGATGGGCGCAACAGCCGGCAAGAGGATTATGGATGAAATACAAAGTGATGCAGCAGAAGACAACCTTTCCCGCGGAGTTGTTCTCGATGCAGCAGCAAGCGAGATGACGGATGAGGCCTTGGATTGGATCACCGGATATGTTAATCAGGGACTAAGGCGCAATGCAAAGAGGCTTACAGAGAAACGGTATTCTGCCGGCTATGGTGATTTTGCCCTGGAGAATCAGAAGATCATGTATGATCTTCTGAAAATGAATGAACTTGGCGTGAGCATTACCGGGTCGTATCTGCTGATCCCGGAAAAATCAGTTACAGCGCTTGCAGGTGTGTTTTCATCAAGTCCGTGATGTTTTATTGAAAGAGAGGTTTTTTCGTGAAGAAAAAAGAAGGGATACTGCAGCAGTTTCAGGGCAGAGTCATCATTTTAGACGGTGCAACCGGGACAGAGCTTCAGGCCCGCGGTATGCCGGAAGGAGTATGCCCCGAACTGTGGTGCCTGGACAATAGAGAGTGTATCCAGTCCGTACATGAAGATTATATAAAGGCAGGCTCCGACATCATCTATACATGCACGTTCGGCGCAAACAGGTTCAAGCTTTCAGAATATGGGGCTGCAAACATTGAAGAGATCAACACCAGGCTGGCCGGCCTTGCAAAAAGGGTAGCCGGTGACAAATGTCTTGTTGCCGGGGATATCGGCCCGACAGGAAGATTCATCGAACCGTTCGGGGAAGTGGATTTTGATGAGGCGGTCGAGGTTTTTAAGGAACAGGCACGAGGCCTTCTCGCCGGTGGCGCAGATCTTATCGTCATTGAGACCATGATAGATATCCAGGAGGCCAGGGCAGCTCTGATCGCGGTTAAGGAGATAACAGACGCCTTTACAATGGTGAGCATGACATTCGAATCATCGGGCAGGACACTGGGAGGGACAGATCCGGTATCAGCGCTGATCACCCTTCAGTCTCTAGGCGCCGATGCAGTAGGCTGCAACTGTTCCACCGGCCCTGACGGCATGATCCCCCTGATCAGCTCCATGCAGCCGTATGCAGCAGTGCCGCTTGTTGCAAAACCCAATGCAGGCCTCCCGAAACTCAGGCAGGGGAAAACCTTTTTTGATATGGAGCCCAATCAATTTTCTGCATACTCCCACGAGTTTGTATCTTCAGGGGTCCATCTGATCGGCGGGTGCTGCGGAACTACCCCTGCTCACATAAAGACCTTAAAAAAATCATTAGCGGGACTTACTGCAAACACACCCGGCATGATCCCTGCGAGCGCATTAAGTTCTGCGCGAAAGACGATTTTCTTTCAGAAAGAATCTCCCCTTGTAATTATCGGAGAGCGGATCAATCCTACCGGCAAGAAAGATCTTCAGGATGAACTCCTTCAGGGCAAGACGGGCCTGGTCAAACGATATGCCAGAGAACAGGCCCAAGGCGGTGCCGATCTTCTCGACGTAAACGTCGGCATGCCCGGTATCGACGAGGCAGAAACCATACGTGCTGTTGTCAAGGACCTTGCCGTCAGTACTGACGCCCCGCTCTGTATCGATTCCTCGGTACCCGAAGCCATTGAAGCTGCATTGAGGGTTTATCCGGGCAGGGCACTGATCAACTCCATATCGGGTGAAGAGAACAAGCGGGATAATCTTTTGAGAATCGCCAGAAAGTATGGGGCCATGTTTATTCTCCTGCCGATCGGCGGAAAAAAGCTGCCGAAAACCACCCCTGAAAGGATCGCTCTTATTGAAGATATTTTCAAGGCAGCTCAGGGTTACGGCTTCACCAAGGAAGATATTATTGTTGATGCACTTACGTTTGCAGTATCGGCAGATCAAGGCGCTGCCATGGAAACCCTGCAGACAATCAAATGGTGCGCCCACGATTTCGGCTGCCGGACAGTTCTTGGCCTTTCAAACGTCTCTTTTGGTCTGCCTCAGAGGGTCTGGATCAATGCGGCGTTCATGGCTATGGCCATCTCAATGGGCCTGACTCATGCGATTGCAAACCCCCTGAGCACCGAATTCATGAATATCAAACGTGCATCAGATGTTCTGATGCGGCGCGATAAAGAGGCCAAAGGGTACATCTCTCATTTTACTGGATCCAAAGAGGGATCAGGCTCAGGGCCTAAAGGATTGTCTTCCGAGAAGGCCAGACAGACAATCTCAGCCGGTCAGAGGGTATATAACTGCATTGTTGAGGGGAACAGGGATGAGATCATATCCCTGATCCAAGAGGCTATGAAGGAAAACCTTACCCCTCATACAATTGTGAACACCCATATGGTCCCTGCAATCAGAGAGGTCGGCGATCTGTATGAAAAAAAGATATACTTTCTGCCTCAGCTCATATCCAGCGCAGAGACCATGAAAAAGGGATTTGAACATCTTGAACCGCTCATCAAGGATGATGAAAGGCTATCGTCAAAAAAGGGGAAGATCCTTCTTGCAACGGTGAAGGGAGACATCCACGACATAGGCAAGAATATCATTGCCCTTATGCTCAAGAACCAGGGATTCGAGGTGATCGATCTCGGCAAGGATGTACCGCATGAAGACATCATTGATGCTGCCATGCGTCATAAACCCGATATAGTTGGCCTTTCCGCGCTCATGACAACCACCATGGTGAACATGAAAGAGGTCATAGATCTCTCACACAAGGCAGGGCTTACCTGCAGGTTTATGATAGGCGGTGCCGTAGTGACCAGGTCTTATGCGGATTCCATAGGGGCCCATTATGCAAAAGACGGTGTGGAGGCAGTAAGGCTGGCTGAGTCCCTTACAGCATAAAGCTCTAATTTTCTTCTCCCATTTCCTTTTCAAGCATTACATCGAGGGTTCTGCATGCCCGGCATAGGATAGTGCCCTTCTTATCTATCAGCACCTTTGTGGGTACACCTCTTACCCCGTATGACTGGGCAATCCTTCCATCGGTATCAAGCAAAACGCTGTAAGGCAGGTCATATTTCCTTCTAAAGGAATCAACCTTTCTGTCGCTTTCCTGAATATAGATCGCAAGAAGCACAAATCCCCTGTCTTTGTACGTACTATACATCTTTTTCAGATTCGGGATATCCTTCAGACAATATGGGCACCAGGTGGTAGTAAAATTCAGGAGCACGGTCTTGCCTGCATAATCGCTCAGAATATGGGTTTTGCCGTCAAGATCCTTGAGAGAAAAATCAGGGGCGCTGACCTCGATGGTCTGTTGCCTGATATCGAAAGGGGCTCCCTCGTCACCGGATGCGACTGGGCATAGTGCCAGGATCGAGACAGCGGCCATAATTACGAATCTTTTGATCATGAAAACTCTCCTTTTTAAATCATATTCTGTCCGGCAATAATAAGAAAATATTCCCCCAATGCTATCATGCCCCATCCAAAGGCCTTCTGGACCCTCACCATCCACATGCCCGCTTTGGGAATGGAGGTGAGAAGCCCGGTAAAGGTGCCCAGAATGATAAGTAATGTTCCCATACCGAATGCAAAGACAAATAACAGGCTCATTCCATAAGCCATATGTTGTTTAGTAGCCACGTATCCCAGCAGAACGCCGAGTATCGGGGCTGTACAGGGGCCGAGAATCAATCCTGAGAGAGCACCGAGAACGAAACTGCCTGCCAGCCCTTTCCGGCCGGTTGACCGTGAACGTGTCAGAAACTGTGGCAGCGCAAGGGTAAATACATCGAGCATGGAAAGACCCATGAGGATACAGATATTTGCAACAACAAGATATGTCCAGGGACTCGACTGTATCTGCCCGAAAAGATGGCCGGTAAAAGTGGCTATGCTGCCCAGTATCGTATAGGTTACCGAGGTTCCAAGTACATAGAAGATGGAAAGGACGAATCCCCTGGTCTTTTTTCCACTGCTTTGCGACGCGATATAAGCTACCGTTATTGGGATTACCGGATATACACATGGCGTAAAGCTCGCCAGAACACCGCCCATGTACACCGCGATATAGGAAAAAACCATGGATGCCCCAAGATATGTTTCAAGGCCGCCTATAAACTGGTCTATCATATAAGATTATCGAGTTCCTTTCGAAGGTCAGCCTCTGAGATATTTCCGCTCAGACGGTTTAGCTCCTTGCCGTGTCTGAAAAAAATAACGGTTGGTATGCTCAGCACCTGCAGCTCTGCGGGTGTGCTCGGACTTGTGCTGATGTCTATGGTACCGAAAGAGACAGCCGTATATAACTGCTCTAGTGTATCCAGGTGTGAATGCACCTTTCTGCATGCAGCGCACCATGGAGACGAAAAGGACAGCATGGCCTTCTCGTTGGCGATAAAGCCTGCAAAGGTGCTATCGGTAACAACATAGCTCATGTCATACTCTCCCTGCGCTGTTAACAGCATGATAACACAATTATGATCCATGCTCAGTAAATGTCTAGTGTCCTTGACAAATATTTTCAATAGTGGAATTGTTGATAGAATTACATAACATAAATAATGTATCTTATTCCAGGAAGGAGAATCTCATGAAGATACTTGTGGCTTATTACAGTAAAACCGGCAATACCAAGGCAGTTGCTGAATCGATTTTTCATGAGCTGCAAAAGGAAGGCGCTGAGATAAAACCGATAAAAGAAGTGACTAATCCTGATGAATATACTCTGATATTCTGCGGATTTCCCGTTCATGCGCACAGTGTTCCCGTAGCAGTCCATAACTTTATCAAAAAACTCAGCCAGGGGCAGAAGCTTGCACTGTTTTCAACTCATGGTTCAAAAACAGACGGGCAGATGCCGAAGCAGGCCATTCATCAGGCTATCGGACTTGCCAAGGGTATCGAGGTTCTCGGGTCGTTCACGTGCAGGGGTCAGGTAGAACAGGAAATACTGGATGATTTGATCAAAAAGCCTGAACACAGGGCATGGGTAGCAGAGGCTGCCTCGGCAAAAGATCATCCGGATAGTGCAGACTTGGAGGATGCGAAGATGTTTGCCATGGGTATGCTGAAAAAAGCCATGAAGTTCGGAGAATTCCACAGAAAATAACACAACCTGTCATAAATGTACTATGCAGGTCCCGCCCGCAATGGCGGGACCTGCTTCTGAATTCGTCTCCAATACAATTAAAATGATCCCTTGTATGAATAAGGTTGACTTCTTATTCTCTAATTAGTAATAGTTCCTATTAATGATTGCTCCGGGCTTTCATATGCCGCGGACAGATGAGAGCGTATGTGTAAAACAAATACGAGGTTAACCAAGCAGAGAAAACTGATACTGGAGGAACTTGAACGGGTAAAAGACCACCCTACTGCGTATGAAGTATACGAGCGGGTAAGGGGCCGTCTTCCGCAAATCAGTCTCGGAACAGTGTACCGCAACCTGGATATTCTTTCAGCAAACGGGATCATTAAACGCCTCGACATAGGGCAGGGGCAGAGACGATTCGATATCACAACAGATGATCACAAGCATATAAGGTGTATTTTCTGCAATCGCATCGATGACATACCCTTGAATACTTACCATCAATTAACTACTATTATCGGTATAGTAGGCGATGTTACAGGCTACAGAGGCATTGGCTGCAGTATGGATTTTCATGGCATATGTCCTGAGTGCCAAAAACAGGGTAATCGTATTCACTCATCGCCTGAACAAAAACCGGATAGCGGCTATATGAATAATGCAAAAAATAAGGAGGAATGAAATGGGGAAATTAAAGGGAACTAAAACGGAAAAGAATCTGCTCGCTTCTTTTGCAGGTGAATCACAAGCGCGCATGAGGTATAACTATTTTGCCAGCCAGGCCAAAAAAGACGGCTATATTCAGATTGCCGACATCTTTGAGGAGACAGCCAATCAGGAAAAAGAGCATGCAAAGCGGTTTTTCAAGTTTCTTGAAGGCGGCGAAGCAGAGATTCAGGCGACTTTCCCCGCAGGGGTGATCGGAACAACACTCGAGAATCTGAAGGCGGCTGCAGGCGGAGAGCATCACGAGTGGAGCGATATGTATCCGGGATTTGCCCGCGTAGCCAGGGAAGAAGGCTTCGAAGTTATTGCAAAGGTATGGGAGGCGATATCTGTTGCCGAAAAGCAGCATGAAAAACGATATAACGACCTGGCTGCGAACATAGAGGCCGGCAGGGTTTTCAGCAGAAGCACGACTGTTGTATGGAGATGCCGGAACTGCGGATATCTGCATGAAGCTGCAGAGGCCCCTGCATCGTGTCCTGCATGTGCACACCCCAAGGATTATTTTGAACTTCTCGGTGAAAACTGGTAAATACATTCAAGATACATAATCATTGACTCTCATCTCATCGGCGGAGCGTCTTTTGAGATGAGGGCCATACCCTGTAAGGGAGTAATGACATGTATAGGCCAAGGAAATGTATATTGGTAGCGTTGGCACTCTTCCTCATAACAACCCAGGGACCGGCCGTTTACGGAGCTGAAAAGGATTACAGCGGCGCATTGAAGGATCTGAAACTTTATGTTCCTGATAAACCTGCAGACAGGGCGTATCTCGGCATCAAGGAAACAAGCGGCCAGATCCCGCTTACAAAGATCAAGGCAGATATTCTGCTCATAGAGATCTTCAGCATGTATTGTCCGCATTGCCAGAAACAGGCTCCTGAACTCAATAATCTTTACCAGGCTATTGACAGCAAAGAAGAGTTCAGGGATAAGATTAAGATCATTGGAATAGGGATAGGGAATTCGCCATACGAAGTTGGTATTTTTAAGGATAAGTATTTACCGCCCTTCCCTTTGTTCGACGACAGACACTCGGCCGTTGTGAATAGCTTTGGAGGAGTCCTTACTCCGCATTTCTTCGGGTTGAGGATGCAAGAAGATTCATCGTTTGAGGTTTTTTATTCGAAAGATGGCAGCTTCACCGACGCTGAGGAATTTTTGGAAATGATCATGAAATCATCAGGCATCACATTAGGAGGAAATAAATGAAGAGGACGATATGGGCAGTAGGTATATGCTTTCTCTTTATATTCTTATTGAATCAACATGCTTTTGCTGTTTCCGAAGCCCTGCAGTCTGGGATATACGATGTGGGTCAGCTTAAACCCATTGACAGTATGCTCAAGGTACGAGTGGGAGAAAAGGCCCCGAATTTTACCCTTAAAGCAATTTCGGGTAAAGATGTCTCGCTGAGCGATTATAGCGGAAAAAGCAATGTGGTCTTATCCTTCATCCCTGCAGCATGGACCCCTGTCTGCTCCGATCAGTGGCCGGGCTACAATATTGCTCAGGATGTTTTCAAAAAGAATGGAGCGGTTATTCTGGGTATAAGCGTCGATAATATCCCTACACTGTATGCCTGGACAAGGCAGATGGGCACATTGTGGTTCCCTGTGCTTTCAGATTTCTGGCCGCATGGAGATGTTGCCAGAAAATATGGTATTCTCCGCTCCGAGGGGATTTCCGAAAGGGCAATATTCATCATCGACAAGAAAGGTGTGATCCGCTACATCGATGTTCATAATATCAATAAAAGGCCGCCGCTCGAAGAAATCATAAAGGAACTCGAGAAGATCAGGTAATGCCTGGCAAGTAAGATGCGGGCATAACGTAATCGCCCGGCGGACTGTCCTTATAATCATTGCAGTGATTAACAGGAGCCTAAGTTCCTGCAGAAAGTTATGGTCGAGCTGTTTAAAAACAGGATGTCTATTTTACCCATATTTATTTGTTTTTAAATGTACTTTCTTTACGTGCATAAAGACAATTCGGCTGTCCTGCCGAATTGTAGCACTAAAAGAAAGTACATATAAAAACAAGGCTGTCTGTCGCGGCTGAACCCGCTCCTACACATTGTTCTTTTCCAATGCCTGGCACCCAGCCTGTCCGGCGAAGCCTCGGCGAAAACGGGTGCCTAACGCATTTTTTTAATTAATCCTTCATATCCACTTGAGTATTCCGCCAAATACAATGATCGAGGCGGCATTGACCGCAAACAGGGTGGATATGAAGATGATCTGCGTACGCGGCTTCCAGTCATAGGCATAAAAGGCTGCGGCAAAAAATGGTATGTAAACCGTTATGAATACCGGAAATGCGCCCCACCATGGATATACCCACACAAACGTGGGGGTTCTGACCAGAAAGATCTCGAATATGGAAAAAAAGGCGGCGTTTCCAACAACAAAGAGCAGGCGATTGTTTACCCCGAAGATTTTCATGGCAGGATCTTCCGGCAGGAGCTTGCTGAAGATAAGGCCGGCGATCGAGAACATGAAAGATATTTCCACCCCGACACCGACAAGGATTAAAAAAGCGGTTCCGGTTGGTACTGTCCAGAGTGCATGGCCGGAAAAATGCTGAATCAGGGCATTTACGATTTCCACAAACCAGTGCACCATATACAAAGACAGCCCTGCAGCTACGCCCTTCCAGTTCCTTTTCGATATCTCATTGATATAGACATAGATAGTGAGTGCAAGCAGAGTGATTACATACCACTGGAAAGGATCTCCAGCCCTGAGAATAGATAATGCCATATCGGTTGCCTGGGGATTGTTCATGTGACCCTCCTCTTATACATTTTTTTCTACAATAATAATGGTTACGCCTATTCAGGATCGATCCTTTTAAGCGTATTTGTATACTGGTCCACAAGGTTCACATACATCTGTTTTCCCAGGAGCATGATCTCTCTGTACTGATCATCAATGTCGCGCTTGAAGGAGGCCGGTACGCCTGCATAGAGTTTGTAATCCGGCACGATCTGGTTTTTCTTGACCAGGGAGTGTTCGGCGACAATGGACCATGCACCTACAACTGAACTGTCTCCCATGGTTGAGTTCATGCCTATGACCGCGTAGTCCATGATCCGTCTCCCATGGATCATGGCCATGTGTCCTATGGTAACAGACTTCCCGACCTCTATCAGGGCCGGGGTATGTATAATGACACCATCCTCTACCGCGGTTTCATCGCCGATGATGATGGTCCCGAAATCCCCCCTGAGTACGGCATTGGGACCGATCCAGCACCGCATTCCAATCTTTACATCTCCGATAATCTCTGCGCTGGGGGCTATCCAGGAAGATCTGTCCACCACCGGTTTCTTCTTGTTGAATTCAAACAGAGCCATTATACCTCCACTCGATGGTTGCTAATTTGCTTTGCAGCAGACCCCTCCAACATAGTGCATCATGAAAAGCACATGATATCCATTGTTAAACCATATTTTATTCCGAGAGAAAAGTACAACAATTACTCAGTTACCCTGCATACGCCATTCCGGGAGGAAAACGGGATCTATCCCTGCGCAACGAGCAAGGTGTGTTAAAAACAGCTTTATTTTCTGATAAATATGCCGATACTTCTCATATATTTAATGTGAAAATATTTCCGAAAAGGAATTGTTGCTTGTGACAGGAGAAATGACCAGAAAAGAAGAGTCGGTAAGTCTCGCGGATCGAACGATTCCGGTCTCAACGGATGATAAGATATTCCTTAAACCCCAGCAGATAAACAGACTGTTCAAGATACACCTCCAGGGCGCATATGTTCGTTCCGGGGCAAGTATGTGCATCTGGCTGTTCACAATGCTTGCCTTTTTCTATGGGGCGATCGATTCTGTTTCATTCAAGGGTGCATCTTTTGCAATGGTGTTTATTATTCTCATGCATGTCCCGATTATCCCTGTATTACGGTTCATTCATCGACGGAAACTATATGAGTATTATTCATTCTTGATAAATATTCTTGAAATATTAGGTTATACAAGCTTCATGTATTTTGTAGGCGGCTTCCGGTCAACCTATCTCACGCCGATCTATGCAGCCATGATCTTTTATGTCGGGGTCTTGGCACCCAGAAGATACCCATTTATCCTTGCGGGCATCTGTTCCCTGTCTTTCAGTATCATGGTAAGCCTTGAGCATTTCGGCTTTCTTCCTCACCAGAATGTTGTTTTCCCTTATCAGTTTCAATGGAACGTCGTATTATTGATCCTGATAATCCTGTCTGTAATCCTGTTTGTAGTGGCCTTAATGTCTTCATACACAGCCGGCGTCCTGCATGATGCAAGAGCAAGACTAAGGAGGCAGAACAAAGAATTGACAAATGCAAACAAAAGACTCGTAGAGGAAATTGAGGAACGCCGCCGGGCAGACAAGGCACTTAAGGAAAGCGAAAGGAAGCTGCATGATATCTTTGAAAATGTACCAGATGCGCTGTATTCCCATGATCTGAACGGATATTTCATGGAAACAAACCGCGGCATGAAAAAAATATTGGGCTATCAGAACAATGAACCTCTGCCCGAACATTTAAACCTTTTGGATCTTTCACCTGCCAGATACAGTTATCTGGTCAACAAGTATCTTGACCGGACAATAAAAAACGGCAAGACCCAGGGGTTGATGAGGGTCCAGAAAAAAGATGGAAATGAATTGATTGTAGAGTACAGGAATTCCCATCTTCACAACGATAAAGGAGATGTTATAGGAGTACTCGGATCAGCCAGGGATATCACTGATCGTCTGCAGGCAGAAAAAGAGAAGGCAAAGCTGCAGGAGCAGCTGCAGCAGGCAAAGAAAATGGAGGCACTGGGGACCCTTGCAGGCGGTGTTGCGCACGATCTTAACAATATCCTCTCCGGGATCGTGAGTTATCCGGACCTGCTCCTCATGGAGATCCCTGAGGTGAGCTCGTTGAGGAAGCCCTTGATGACAATAAAGAAATCAGGGGAGAAGGCCGCTTCAATTGTGCAGGATCTTCTGACCCTTGCTAGAAGAGGGGTCTCGATCTGTGAAGCAGTGAATCTCAACAGTGTTATCGGGGAATATCTGAGAAGCCCTGAGTATCAGCTACTCCTGACGCAATATCCGCTGATCGAAGTGGAAACACATCTGGAACCGGATTCGATGTCTGTTATGGGATCTGCGACCTATTTATCTAAGACAGTTACAAATCTTGTCACCAATGCAGCCGAATCTATGCCTGATGGAGGAATGATTACCATAGAAACTGCAAGCATGTATCTGACAGGTCCTATCGAGGGATTTGACGAATTTGTGCCTGGAGATTATATCATTCTCAAAGTGTCTGATTCAGGGTTCGGCATGTCAGAGAAAGACCGCGAACGGATCTTTGATCCTTTTTATACGAGAAAGGTAATGGGGAGGAGCGGCACCGGGCTCGGCCTGACCGTGGTATGGGGGGCTGTAAAGGATTTGAGCGGCCATATCCATGTTGAGAGCCAGCCTTCAAAAGGGTCGACCTTCACGATCTACCTGCCCTCTACAAAACATCGGGTCAATAACGACATCAAAAACATCTTTTATGATGACTTTACCGGCAATGGTGAAGCCATCCTTGTTGTGGATGACAGCCGGGAGCAGCGTGAAATAGCAACAAATATACTTACAAAGCTCGGGTATAAGGTTGTTGCTGTGCCGAGCGGAGAGAGCGCGATCGAGTATCTGAGAAAAAACAGGGCTGATCTTGTGCTCCTGGATATGATCATGCATCCGGGTATAGACGGCCTAGACACCTATAAACAGATCCTTCAAATACATCCCGGACAGAAAGCCATTATTGCAAGTGGATATTCCGAGAGCGTACGGATAAAACAGGCCCAGGATCTGGGCGCAGGGCCGTATGTAAAAAAACCTTATCTTCTTGAGAAGATCGGGATGGCTGTGAAGACGGAATTGCAAGGGGCACAGCAGGATACATGATGCGTTGTCCCCTTCCGGCATGTTTGAGAAAACTCTCGCTTTTCCGGATCAGGAAGACCCGTTTACAGGGTTGCCCGATCTCCTGGAATATTCTTCGAGTACAAGCGGAATAAAGGTCTTGATATCCTCCACAATGCAGTATGTTGCTGTCCTGAATATAGCTGCGTGACGATCTGTATTGATTGCCACGATTATCCTCGAGTTTTTCATTCCGGATATATGTTGAACAGCTCCTGAAATCCCGCATGCAATGTAAAGCCTGGGTGATACTGTGTTGCCTGTGATACCGATCTGGTGTCTGTACCCCAGCCAGCCGAGATCGCATACAGCACGGGTCGCTCCTATCGCCGATCTGGGAAACAGTGCTGCAAGCCTTTTTATCAGTGTCACGTTCTGCTCTGAACCGATGCCTCTGCCGGCAGATACTATGACTTCGGCATCACAAAACCCGACATCATGGGAAAGTGACTTCTTAAATCCGTGTATGACTGTTTTACCAGGAGGTATGTCAACAGGCAAAATCCTGACCGTACCTCCAGGGCCGCTGTAGTCCGCTGATCCTTCCCATGCCCCCGGCTGAACCGTCAATACCGCAGAAGGGGCTGAAGGCCTTGCCTGTGCGCGGATTCTTCCGCCGAACATGGACCTTATGAACAAGCTGTCCTGAATATCCTCGATTGCAGTAATGCACGGAATATTCAGTGCAGCAGCTAACAAGGGTGCAAAATCATACCCGGAGGCTGTATGGGGTATGCAGATAAAGCACGGGTCAGTGGTGGAAACAAGCCCTTTCAGAACATCCCTGTATCCCTGCGCATAATAGTTTTCCAGATATTTTGATGTTGCACAAATGACATCCGTGCCGGTCTTTTCAGCAAGTTCACGGGCCATCATGAGCACGTGGGGTTCACTGCCGAGTATGATAAAGGTTATGGTTTCACCTCCCATATCACGGACAAAGTTAAAGAGTTCATAGGTTTCAGGCAGGATCTTTCCATCACAATGAAGTGCGATAATATTGAAGCTTCTTTTCATGTGCGTTATCTCCCTATATCATCGAGAGTTCATGAAGAATCCCCAACAGTTCTCTGGCCTTGTCTGATGGCGTCCCTTCGAGAAATTCGCCTGTGCCTGCGTCCTTGGGATAACCAAGCCCGATGATGCTGCGTTCCATCGACAGGGAATCTGCAGGCTGAGGATCAGCAACTTCGATTTCCTGGCTCCTTGCCCGCATCACATTGGAAAGCGATGGATATCTCGGGGTATTTATTCCGGATTGAATAGTAAGCAGTGCGGGCATGGCAAGGGTAATACACTCACGGACACCTCCCTCGATCTCCCGCTCCACATATATGGTTTTTTCATCCCCGCTTATTTCCTGAAACATGACAGAGGTTGCACACGCAAAAGAAAGTTTCTCCGCAAGGATTTGTCCCACCTGGCACTCCATATCATCTTCAGCCATTATGCCGGTCAGAATGAGGTCATATCCTCTAGTTCTTGCAAACCCGGCAATAAGCGATGCCCTGGTAAGGGGTGATACATATTCATCCGATTCCACCCGCACATGAATACCATGATCAGCACCTGTTTCAAGTGCCTTTCGAACAGCCTGCCTGACCCGCTCAGGTCCTACAGAGATTGCATCAACTCTTGACCCGGGGAAACATTCCTTTACCAGCAGGGCTTCTTCAAGGGCGAATTCGTCATATCGATTCAGCCGAAAGACAGTTCCGTCATTATACATGATCCGTGAAGAATCCTCGCTGACAGAGATCGTGTCTGCAGAATCCGGAACCTGTTTAACGCATACGAGAATATTCATGCCGGTAGAAAACGCTCCTTTCAATCGCTGGCTACAACATAGATAGAGAAGTGCTGCAAGGATTGCAAGCATAAAACGAACGCTCGCTCTATTTTAGCTTGACTAATCCTGTGCACCCATATATTTTATCGCCATGAGCATGATATATATGATCCGCCACGGACAGGCATCATTCGGGCATGACAATTACGACAACCTCTCCCCCCTGGGTATCCAACAGGCACAAATCCTGGGCGAACATTTCACCAGGATAGGCCTGAATTTCGATGCAGTGTATTCGGGTGCCATGCAAAGGCAGGAGGCGACAGCTCAAGAGGTGCTGGCCTGCTATCAGGCAAGCGGCCTCGATGTACCGGGGCTTGTACAGGTCAGTGATTTGAACGAGTATGATTTTTCAACAATAATCTCGGCTCAGATACCTCAGATGATCAAGGAAGACCCGAGCATTGAACTGCACCTGAAAAAAATGCTTACTGACAAGGAATCCTTCAGAAGGGTTTTTGAAGGGGCTATGCTGAGGTGGATCTCGGGAAACCATAATACGCCGGACACCTTAAGCTGGAAGGATTTCACCGAGCAGATAACACTCGCACTCAAAGCCATCATAGCACGACATGGCAGGGGATCGACAATCGCGGTATTTACCTCCGGAGGTCCTATCTGTGCTGCAATCAAATGGGTCCTGGGCCTGTCCGATGAACGCGCTATACGGCTCAACTGGCAGATCGTGAACACATCTTATTCCCGAATAATGTACAATGATGAAAGGGTTACGCTCGCAGGCTTTAACAGCATCTCACATCTTGAGCTGCAAAACGGGCAATCACTGATAACCTACAGATAAATAAAGACGATCCATAAAAAGGAGGATGGTATGGATTTTGAAGTTCCCGAAAAGATTAAGATAATTACCGAGATGATCGACGAATTTGTAAACAAGGAACTTATACCCATGGAGCCGGAGTTCCTCAAAAACGATTTCAGAACCATGCTGCCTGTAATCGAGGAAAAACGGCGGATGGTCAAAAAGATGGAGCTGTGGGCACCGAACCATCCGAAGGAGTATGGTGGTATGGGGCTCAACCTTGTGGAGCACGCATTTGTATCAGAGTCCCTCGGCAGGAGCCCTATAGGGCATTTCGTATTCGGCTGCCATGCCCCTGATGCAGGCAATATAGAAATCCTGCATATTCACGGGACGCCGGAGCAGAAGGAAAAATATCTGAGGCCTCTGGTGGAGGGTAAGATCAGGAGCTGTTTTTCCATGACCGAGGTGGAGATGCCCGGTTCAAATCCGGTGATGATGGAGACCACTGCTGTAAAAGACGGTGATGATTATATTGTCAACGGTCAGAAGTGGTATTCGACGTCTTCCGATGGCGCCGCGTTTGCCATTGTAATGGCTGTAACCAATCCGGAAGCCCCTCCCTATCTCCAGGCAAGCATGATCATCGTCCCCACAGATACCCCAGGGTTCAATCAGATAAGGAATATTCCGGTAATGGGTGAAGCCGGTACGGATTACAACGGACATGGGGAGATACTTTATCAGAACTGCCGCGTCCCTCAAAAGAATCTGCTCGGCCAGGAAGGGCTCGGTTTTGTCATAGCACAGGAACGGCTCGGACCGGGCAGGATTCATCACTGCATGCGATGGATCGGTATATGCAACCGATGCTTCGACCTCATGTGCTCCAGGGCATCGAAAAGGCTCATCTCCCCGGACGGCAGGACGCTTTCTACCAAGCAGATAATACAGGCATGGATAGCGGAATGTGCTGCAGAGATTCAGGCTGCCAGGCTCATGACTCTTCACTCTGCCTGGAAGATCGAGAAATTCGGGGTGAAAGAGGCCAGGGAGGATATATCGCTAATCAAGTTCTTTGTAGCAGGCGTCATGCAGAACGTGATCGACAAGGCGCTTCAGGTTCACGGCGGCCTCGGCATGACCGATGATATCATCATCCCCTGGTATTACAGGCATGAACGCGCTGCCCGAATCTATGACGGGGCAGACGAGGTTCACAAGATGTCGGTATCGAAAAGAATCCTGAGAGGCTACGAGGGCAGGAATATCAGATAATCCCTTAAAAGAGCGAGCAGGCATTGAAATTCAAGACATTCAAGGGTCAGATAGGTTTTTCAAAAGAAGACATCTATCGTGAACTCTTCAAGGAAAACCAAGCCCGGATCAGGATCAAAAAGGAAAAGACCGCAATAAAGAATCTTGCAAGGATCTTTGATGCGACCCTTTCAATCAGCAATGATAAGGGGTTTTCCGCCATGAGCCTGAGGGATCTGAGTTCGGAGACAGGACTCAGCATGGGTGCGCTCTATTCATATATCTCGAGCAAGGACGATCTCCTCGAGATGCTGTTTCAGCAGGGACGAATAGTGGTTTTCAGAGCGCTTGTTAAGCAGATATCGGGCATTGATTCTCCCAGGGACAGATTGCGGATGGCAATCCAGACACATCTGTACCTGAGCGAGATCATGCAGCCATGGTTTTATTTTCTGTATATGGAAACCAAGAACTTCAGAAAAGAGGAACATAAAAAGGCTATAGAATCCGAGCTGTTTACGGAAAACATCTTTCAGGAGATCATAGAACAGGGTATCTCTACCGGGCAGTTCCGGCCGGTAGATGTAGCCCTTACCTCAGCCATCATCAAGGCCATGCTCCAGGACTGGTATCTGAAAAGGTGGAAATATGAAAGACGGACCGTCTCAGTAGAGGATTATGCAGGATTCCTGATGGAGGTGCTGGGATCTTACCTGCACCTCGAGAATACTTAATACAAGAGAGGGGACTATGGATCTGAACGACAAGCCCACTGCGATCAGGCAGGGAGAGGAACTCGACACGGAAAGGGTCGGGGAATTTTTAAAGGACACGATACCCGGATTAACCGGAACCTTAAGCGTTGAACAGTATCCGAGCGGATATTCAAACCTGACATATCTTATTAACGTAGGAGACAGGGCCATGGTCCTAAGGCGGCCGCCCTTTGGCAGGAAGGCAAAGACCGCACACGATATGGGCAGAGAATTCCGTATATTGAAGGCCCTTCACCCTGTATTCCCTTATGCCCCGGAACCCCTTGTATATACGGAAGATGAAACAGTTCTGGGCTGTCCTTTTTATGTCATGGAACGTATCTCCGGGATAATTATAAGAAAGAACCTTCCTCAAGGGCTGGAATACACACAGTCTCAGGGAAAGATCCTGTGCGAAAGGCTCATCGACGTTCTTCAGGAACTGCACTCGATCGACTATGTAAAGGTCGGACTCGAAGATTTCGGTAAGCCCCAGGGGTATGTAAGAAGACAGGTAGACGGCTGGTCCGAAAGATACCGTGCTGCCCGAACAGATGACGCCCCTGACTTTGAAGCCTTCATGAAATGGCTGGACGACAATACACCGGAGGAAACAGGGCGGTATGCCATCATTCACAATGATTACAAGTTCGACAATGTCATTCTCTCAATAGACGATCCCTTGAAGATAATCGGCGTTCTGGACTGGGAAATGGCAACCATCGGCGATCCGCTTATGGACCTGGGGTGTTCACTAGGCTACTGGGTTCACTGGAGTGATCCGCCGAATATCAGGGCCGCAAGTATGATGCCCTTTGATATCCCGGGGCTGCTCACCAGGGAAGAACTGGTGAAGCGATATGCCGAGCAGTCGGGCATTCAAATCGACAACTTCGATTTTTATTACTGTTTCGGTGTCTTTCGTGTCGCAGTAATCCTGCAGCAGATCTACTACCGCTACTATCACGGGCAGACAAAGGACCCGCGTTTCAAACTGCTCATCTTTGCCACCCATATCATAGATGAGGAACTCCGAAAATACCTGGCCAGGTAAAGAAGGGATGCCGCCAGGCGGCATCCCCATGAGTTTCTAATTTGCAGCAGGATACATTCCACAAAGAGAACTCTCCGGCCTTGCACGAGGAGCTTTAATGGGCGCAGGGTGATCATTCGATTCAAGACCAGACGGCCGGTTTTTTGTCTAGATCAGCTGTCCTCCGTCACATGTGAGGCAGATTCCCGTGGTGAACGAAGATGCATCACTTACCAGGTACAGTGCTGCGCCTGCCATCTCTTCGGGCTGCGCAGCCCTTTTCTGTGGGATCTGGCTTACGGCATAGTTGTAGATATCCTCATTGTCCATAATCGCCTGTGAAAATTTTGTTGCAGTCAGTCCCGGAACAAGGGCATTGACCCTTATGTTCATATCGGCAAGCTCCCTTGCATAGGCCTTGGTCATCATGATCAGGGCAGCCTTGCCGATAGAGTAGATCCCCTGGAAAGGGGCAGGCTTTATGCCGTTTACAGAAGCCACGTTCACTATGGAGCCGCCGCCGGAAGCGGCCATCAGTTTGGCTGCATTTTGAACCATGAAAAATGGTCCCTTGAGATTGACATCGAATGTCTTGTCCCAGTGCCCCTCGTTTGCACCGATCATGTCGCCGAAATATGGGTTGGTTGCAGCATTGTTGATGAGGATGTCCAGGGTCCCGAACCGCTCTTTTACCTGATTGAAAAGGTTCTCTATCTCATCAAGCTTACCCATATGGCAGGCAATGGGTGTTGCCTGACCGCCCTTTTCGCGGATCTTTTGTGCAACGCCCTCGAGCGCCTCTATCTTCCTGCTTACCAGTATTACATGCGCGCCGTTTTCAGCCAGCAGCAGGGCTATCGCCTCTCCGATCCCCCTGCTTGCTCCCGTTATCAATGCTATTTTATTGTTTAAGGAAAAGTTGGTCATATACAGACTCCTTTGTTCATATTCTGCGAGAGATGTATCGGGTATGCCTTAAAAAGGCATACCCGATACATCTGCATAACTAGAGGCTTGTGAGAGTACCAGGTTTCAGTTCTTCGATGCCTGCGAGATAGTTCACCAGATGTTCCCGCAATCTGATATCGTATTGGGAAGTAATAGCGATCTCTTCCATGATCGGTGAACCTCCCCCGTGATAGTTGCCGTAATTCATAGTTCCGGCCATACCGGTACAGGTGTAGTCTGCAAAAAACATCCAGAACTTGATCTGGTCGATCACCGGGACACCCGGGTTGCGGTTGAGGTATTTTTCCAGCAGCGGCTGGAGTTCCGGATTTATAATGTCTGCCTCGTGCGGGAAGGTGGAAGGGAATCCGCCGGCGATATTGCAGAGCATCTCCTGCTCCTCGAAGACTGCCTCGCCGGTAAGACACCGGCCAACGTTGGCATAAATGGAATGAGGAATACAGCTTCCGGGCCCGTACGGTATCGGCCCCATACCGGGGATATAGACTTCAGGTTTGCCAAAGGCAGAGGCAGTATAACCGGCGGCATATCCCAGCTCGGTTATCTTGATGAACTCGGCGAGCATCGCCCTGACATGGGAGGTCCGTTTAATCCCGTTATGCCGGGCCGCAAGCGACGCCAGCCCGGTGAGGACATCACCGATGGCAGGCTTGCACCCTGAGTAGCTGTGCCGGTGGAACAGGGCGAACAGAAGGGCGCAGATGCCGCCATGATCATTTTCTCCGCAAAGGAAGACTCTGTTCCAGGGAACAAAGACATCGTCAAAGATGATATATGAGTCTGTATATCCGGAGGTAAATCCTTTCTTGAAGTGTGTGCGGTCACGGAAATTGTGGACACTTACCACC
>JAFGTK010000165.1 GCA_016934135.1 Deltaproteobacteria bacterium
GGAATATATATTATCGGAGGGCCGGGCATATCTCACTTTCAGGATGCAGCGGTCTTTATTGTCCAATGCGGCGATGAACTCGTAATGATTGATTCCGGGTCCGGAAAGAGTTCTTTGATGCTGCAGGAGAACATTTCCCGGCTAGGTCTTGATCCAGGAAGGATAACAGCCCTTGTCCTCACGCACTGCCATGTGGATCATATCGGTTCGGCAAAATATTTTCAGGATACCTTCACCTGCGAGGTCATTGCGCACGATTCAGATGCCATGGCAATAGAGACAGGAGATGATATACTGACTGCAGCATCATGGTACGGCACGCGTTTGCCACAGATGCATGTAGACAGGAAACTCACTGGCGAACACGAGATTCTCATGTTCGGTGATGATGAGATCCATTGTATCCATACCCCCGGACATACCCCGGGATCCATCTCGCTCTATCTGGACAGAACCGGCAAGCGGATCCTATTCGGCCAGGATATCCATGGCCCTTTCAGCCCGGAATTCCTTTCTGACATAGGGCAGTGGAGAGATTCCATGGAAAAACTCCTCGCATTGGATGCAGATATCCTGTGCGAAGGACATTACGGGATTTTTTCCGGCCGGGAAAAGGTAAAAAGATATATTCAAGGCTATCTTGATCAGTATGCTTCACATTAAAAGATAGAGTTGCCCGTGAACCTGAAAGAGGTGTTCCGCATAAGCCATCTTCCGGATTGAAAGTCTCTCATGTTCTCAAGGATCGATGTGTCTCCCGGCCTGAATTCAAGAGCCCTCCGATACATCTTCCCTGCCGCTCTCATATCCCCGAGAAGACTCAGGCTGAGCCCCATGCTGTTATAGTATGAACCGATATTTTTAGATATCTTTGATCTGGATTCTTCATCCACGAGGATATACATATGTTCGCTGATTCGAATGGCTTCTTCCAGATAAGAGATATTTGAAATAAGCAGCTGGATATCGAATTCACTGAGCCTCGCAAACAGGATTTCGTTGTGATTGTTCATATTGCTGCGCAAAACGAATGTCGACACATCATAGAACATCTGGGCGCAATAAACATCATACCCGTAGATCACCTCGGGCCGGGCATTGAGACTGGCATTTGCCTCTTTGACGTATTGAAACAGGAACTGGCTTGCCTTGTTGTTTTCAATCATCTCGTCCATTTCTTTTTCGCAGGGAAGGTCGCCTCCGGCCAGTGCGCGTCTGTTCCTTGTAAGTGTAAGGTGCAATGCATATCTTACCGATTCGTTCATATCATGATCTTCCCATCCGTTGAAAAACGACTTTATATATTCAGGAACATAATGGACCCCCCTGGACAGCACCTCAAGCCAGAAGGGGTGAGTCTCTTCATGAAGCCTTGATATACTTAAGGCCGGAAAACCTGTGGGCATCAGGCAGTACAAGCCTGTGCCGGCCATACTTTTAACAAGCTGTTTCAATAATGTGCGTCTGGTGATTCCCGATTTGCCGTTCATCGTAAATAGACCTCATAGATGCCTTTTGGTGTTTGTCTTATGATGTATTTTTCGGATGATATGCCAAAAGGCATTAGTCCCCTTCAGACATCCGGATATCTTCCGGAATATCTATACGGGGAATGTCAGGATATTCTGGGCGGACAGGCTCTGTCCGATGGAAAATGAAGACAGATCCGGCCCGGAACAAAACTGTTCGCATGAAGGGAATATGCGGCATGTTTGCCTTGACTTTGTAACCGATCTGAGATATCGACCGTCGGATTACCCCTTGAAAAAGAGACGGGATATCAATTGAATAGCATAAACATTAGGTGAGAAGAGGAGGGTGATACCATGGCAGGATCATACAATATCGCAGTCATCCCGGGTGACGGCACCGGGCCCGAAGTTGTGGCGGAAGGTATTAAGGTTCTGGGTGCGGTTGCTCAGTGCGAAGGGATCACCCTTGATTATACGACCTTTGATTTCGGCGGAGAGCGGTATCTGAGGACCGGTGAGATCCTTCCGGACAGTGCTGTTGATGAACTCAGGAAGTTCGATGCAATATATCTCGGTGCAATCGGGCATCCAGAGGTAAAACCGGGTATACTTGAAAAAGGCATTCTCCTGAGGACCCGTTTCGAGCTTGACCAGTATATTAATCTGCGGCCTGTAAAACTCTATCCGAATGTGGAAACCCCGCTTAAGGATAAAGGGCCTGAGCACATCGACTATGTCGTGGTAAGGGAGAATACCGGGGATCTTTATACCGGTGCGGGTGGATTCACCATGAAGGATACCCCTCATGAGGTTGCGATCCAGACCATGATCTATTCGCGGTTTCAGGTAGAACGCTGTCTGAAGTATGCATTTGAGTATACCCGCAAAAGGAACAAGAGAAATACCCTCGGGCTTGTCGGCAAAACCAATGTGCTGACATATGTTTACGATCTCTGGGAGAGGGTTTTCCATGAGATAGGCGCACACGATTACGCTGAGATAAAGCGGGAATACTATAATGTTGATGCCGCCTGCATGTGGATGGTGAAGAGTCCTGAATGGTTCGATGTACTGGTCACGGGAAACATGTTCGGGGATATCATCACCGATCTCGGTGCAATCACCCAGGGAGGAATGGGGCTGGCAGCAGGAGGCAATATCAATCCGGAAGGTGTTTCCATGTTCGAGCCCATCGGTGGTTCTGCACCGAAGTATACCGGGAAGAATGTAATCAATCCCCTTGCAGCGATCAGCGCGGCACAGATGATGATGGAGTTTCTGGGTGAGGATGCAGCTGCAGCAAGGATCGAAAGCGGGATAGTCGAAGTTCTTGCCCGCGATATAAAATCCCTGGCAGCAGGGCAGATGGGACTTTCCACTACAGAGGTTGGAGACAGGGTAGCTCAGTATGCATCCGAGTAGTATGCAGAGAGGTCACATATGATGCTTGTTCTCATTGCCGGCTGGATTACTATCTTTTTTGTATTCCTGGCACTCCTGAATTTTCTGCTGAAACAGGTAAGCAGGGAATATGTAAAAAGGCTGCCAAAAGAATACAAGGATTTTGCCGATGCCTACAGGCGGTTCATGCAGCGGATTATACGCGGGCACAGGTATTTCGGTATTGCAGCGCTGTCGGTCTTCCTGCTCCATGCCGGTCTGATCCTTTTCTTTTATGACGTTATATCCATTACAGGTATGGTTACAGGCATTGTTCTGTTTGCAACAGTTTCTATGGGAGCATACGGCTACTTCATCAATAAGGATTTCCGGTCATGGTGGGTTTCAGTGCACAGGGGATGTGCCTTTGCCCTTTTGGTCTCAGCTCTGGTTCATTTATTCTACAAGCTTTATATCTGATGATTACCGCCACTCGTAAACCTGGACACGCATGCTACCTTTGCCCGGAGGTTTATCCGGAAGGCATTGACTTCCTGGCCGATCACACTGGGATCATAGATCCTTGAAAACAGCTCGTCTGTAGAGCGGTCAATGTCTCCGCCCGATTCTTTCAGTGATTTGGAGATCATTTCCATCCATGAAAGGGCAGCGGGAATGGCCCCGTCGATGAAAGCCTGTGCATCCTCATGGGTAAGGCTTGAGCCGTGCGGCATCAGGATCATGTTCGGTCTTGTGTCTATGATCCTTTTTGCTGAATCATGATATGCCTGAAAGTCTGCAAGAAATTCAGGAGAGATCTCTCCGCCGAGATGGATAACGCCGAGAGCCTCCCCCGGAATGATGGCGTCCATGGGTTCAAGGAAGAATGATATTGAATCGCGCGTGTGCCCTGGTGTCTCAATCACTGTTGCCCGGATGCCATGGCCGAGTTCCAGGATAGCTCCCTCTTTCAGAGAGACCGTAACCTCGGGCGGGACAAAGGCCGTGTCCGGTGACTTGTCCTGAAACATATCCCGTGCAATATCACTCAGCATGGTCATGGTATTCACTGCGGAAGAGCTTTGCATGACTTCCTTTGTCCTGGGATGTGCCCCTGCAGTCAGTGCAGGGAAACACTTCTTCATATAACCGTATGCCCCTGTATGGTCATAGTGCGAGTGTGTGAAGAACATGTGCTGTAGGCAGGGCGTATCGAGTATGCTTCCCAGGTCTTTCATATAGTAAGGACCCATTGGGCTTACACCGGCATCGAACATGACAGGTTCAGCTGTATTGATCAGATAGGACGGATATGCGACATTTCCAAGCAGATACAATCCTTCTGTGATCTTTCCCGGTGTGGTTATCTTCATGCCGCCATCACGTATAACAGAGATAGACAGTGCTTGTGAAGTGCTTAAATATCAGGGTATCACGGTTGTTGACAGGATAGAATATATGTGTTCTAGATGTAGTTTACCAAGAAATTGGGAGGGGAAAAGTATATGGAAGAAGGGGATTTACAGCTTATTCGGAAACTTATCCCAAAGGACAAGGACCTCAAGAGACTCTGGGATGAACATCTTGATTTTGAGGAAAAGCTTGAGCAGTTGAATAAACGTAGATACCTAAGTACCGAAGAAGAGATGAGGCGAAAAGAGATTCAGAAACTCAAGCTTTCCGGCAAAGACATGATTGAAGAGATTCTTCGAAAACACAGGGGGGTCTAGAACACTGTTGTACATGATATGAGGAATTACTATGAAAAAGATTTCAGGCGCATATGCATTCATCGAAGCATTGCGGTGTGAAGGGGTCAGACATGTTTTTGGTTTTCCGGGCGGCGCTGTCCTGGATATCTTTGATGCTATCATGGATGCCGATGACATAGAGTTTATCCTGTCAAGGCATGAACAGGGCGCAGTACACGCAGCAGACGGATATGCCCGTGCATCAGGCGATGTCGGTGTATGTCTCGTCACCTCCGGACCAGGTGCTACAAATACCGTCACCGGGATTGCAACAGCATATATGGACTCGATACCAATGGTGGTATTTACAGGCCAGGTGCCGACCCATCTGATCGGTAACGATGCCTTCCAGGAAGCGGATATTGTCGGCATTACCCGGCCATGCACGAAGCACAATTATCTTGTAAAGAATATCTCCGACCTTGGCAGGGTGATCAAAGAGGCCTTTTATATTGCACGTACCGGAAGATCAGGCCCTGTGCTTGTCGACCTGCCGAAAGATGTAATGAAGGACACGATCTCTTTCAAATATCCGGACAAGGTGGAGATGGAGAGTTACTGTCCGACATACAAGGGTCATCCAGGTCAGATTAAACGGATCGTGAGCCTGATCCTGAAGAGCAAGAAACCGGTTATCTATGCAGGCGGCGGTGTTGTGCATGCCAATGCATCGAAGGAACTGGCGGATTTTGCGCACAGGATGAGCCTGCCGATCACCACCACTTTAATGGGTCTCGGGGCATTCCCGTCGGGCGATCCTCTTTCTCTGGGCATGCTCGGTATGCATGGGACCTATGCGGCAAACATGGCGGTGACTCACACGGATTGTCTCGTTGCAATAGGTTCCCGGTTCGACGACAGGGTAACCGGCAAGATAGATGAGTTTGCCCCCAAGGCAAAGATCATCCACATCGATATTGATCCTACATCCATTTCCAAGAACGTGAAGGTGGATCTTCCTGTTGTAGGAGATTGCAAGATGGTTCTTCAGGGGATGCTTTCCCAGATAAAGGAAGGCAACGATGAGGTTAAGACCCTCAACAAGAGCATCAAGCCATGGCTGAAACGCATCGACACCTGGAAAAGGGAGCAGCCTCTGAGATATTCTAAAGGGACAGCCATCAAACCTCAGTATGTAATTGAGATGATAGACCGGCTTACCCCGGACAACACCATTATTTCCACCGAAGTAGGACAGAATCAGATGTGGACAGCACAGTTCTACAAGTTCAAGGAACCGAGGCTCTTTTTGACCTCCGGCGGATTGGGGACCATGGGTTACGGGTTCCCTGCAGCCATAGGCGCCCAGGTAGCCTTTCCCGACCGGACAGTAATCGATATTGCCGGCGACGGGTCGATTCAGATGAATATCCAGGAGCTTGCGACCGTAGTCCAGTACAAACTGCCGGTCAAGGTCATGATCCTTAACAACGGATATCTCGGTATGGTGCGCCAATGGCAGGCCCTGTTCTATAAGAAAAGATACTCCCATACTTCGCTGGAGGTATCCCCGGATTATATCAAGCTTGCCGAAGCCTACGGCGCAGTCGGGATAAGGGTGAACGAACCATCTCAAGTGGAAGATGCCATAAAGCAGGCCCTTTCAATCAAAGGACCGGTCTTTGTGGACTTTATTGTGGAACCTGAAGAGGATGTATATCCGATGGTGCCGGCAGGGGCGCCTATCAATAATATGCTGCTTGTGTGAGGGATTCAGATGAGACATGCAATTTCCGTATTGGTTGATAATCAGGCCGGTGTCCTATCAAGGGTGATCGGGCTCTTTTCCGGAAGAGGCTTCAATATCGAATCGCTTTCCGTTGCACCGACCCTGGACCCGACAAAGTCAAAAATGGTGATTACCACATCGGGCAATGAGCAGGTCCTCGAGCAGATCAAGAAACAGCTGAACAAGCTCATCAATGTCATCAAGGTTATTGATTACATGGGCAAGGAATTTGTGGAAAGGGAAATGATACTGGTAAAGGTCAAGGCAAAGGAGGAGACCAGGGCAGAGGTCTTGCGTATTGCGGATATCTTCAGGGCAAAGGTTGTCGATGTGTCTTCGAACTCGTATACGCTCGCTTTGACCGGTGATAAGGGAAAACTGGAAGGATTTATCGAGATCTTAAATCCCATAGGGATTATTGATTTCATAAGGACCGGAACGGTTATCATGGAAAGGGAAATGCACGGAAGGAGGAAATTGTAGTTATGAAGGTTTACTATGACAAGGATGCTGATCTGTCATTGATCAAGTCAAAGAAGGTAGCAATCATGGGCTATGGCTCTCAGGGTTTTGCCCATTCAAATAATCTGAAGGAATCAGGGGTCGATGTTGTTGTCGGGCTTCGTGAAGGAAGTGAATCCCGGGCAAAGGCCGAAGGTGCGGGGCTGGCAGTGATGAGCACCTCAGATGCTGCCGCATGGGCTGATATCGTGATGATACTTATCCCGGACGAGCTGCAGGCACAGGTTTACAGGAAGGAAATCGAACCGAATCTTTCACAGGGCAAATACCTGGTGTTCGCCCATGGGTTCAACATTCACTACGGGCAGATAACACCTCCCAGAGGGGTCGGGTGTTTTATGGTTGCACCCAAGTCTCCCGGACACATGGTCCGCTATGAGTATACACAGGGCAGAGGCGTTCCCATGCTCATTGCCATTGAATCGGACGCTGCCGGCAATACCAAAGATCTTGCCCTGTCATATGCATGTGCCATAGGAGGCGGCAAGGCAGGCATCCTGGAGACAACATTTGCCGAGGAGACAGAGACAGACCTTTTCGGCGAGCAGGCTGTTTTGTGCGGCGGGGTGACCTCTTTGATCACTGCCGGGTTCGAAACGCTGGTAGAAGCAGGATATGCGCCGGAAATGGCATATTTCGAATGTCTCCATGAACTCAAGCTCATAGTTGATCTCATCTATGAGGGCGGGATCTCGAACATGCGGTATTCCATAAGCAATACAGCCCAGTACGGCGATATCACAAGGGGTCCGGTTATTATAGATGATGAGGTAAAACTGATAATGAAGGAAATCCTGTGCCAGATCCAGGACGGCAGGTTTGCAAAGGAATGGATACTGGAGAACCAGGCTGGAAGGCCTACCTTCAATGCACTCACGAAAAAGGGAGAGGCTCACCAGATTGAAAAGGTAGGAGAAAAGCTCAGGGGCATGATGCCCTGGATTGCAAAGGACCGGAAGGTCAACAAGAAGGAAAACTAGTGAACATTAGAAAAGAAGGCTTTCCTTTTATCGCAGTCTCAGCGGTCCTGGCGCTTCTTCTTATAAGGACCAGGCTGTTTCTGCTGGGTCTTGTTCCCGTAGCGTTCGTCACATGGTTTTTCCGTGACCCTGACAGGGACATTCCGCCAGGCGATGATCTGATCCTTTCCCCTGCAGACGGAACAATCCTGGATATACAGGATTGTACGGAGGACCGGATCGGAGAGTGTACCAAAATCTCGATCTTTATGTCTGTGTTTAATGTACATGTAAACCGCTCCATTACAAGCGGCACTCTGATCGAGAAAAGATACCGCCCTGGAAAATTCCATATGGCGAATATGGGAAAGAAAACCCAGGATAATGAACGTATGATTCACTATATAAAGAACGACAAGCGTATCTTCAGGGTAGATCAGGTGGCAGGGCTCATTGCAAGGAGGATCTCTTGCTGGCCCGATACCGGAGATACGCTTATGGCCGGACAGAAGATAGGCCTCATACGTTTCGGATCTCTTCTGGAATGTTACCTTCCCAAAGGGGTCGATGTAATCGTCGGGATCGGAGACAGGCCTGTGGCCGGACAGACCATTCTTGGAAGGATAGTATCATGAAAAGAGCACAGATCAAAAAGGACAAACCAAAGAGGTCGGTACCGTTTCTCCCGAATTTCATCACTACCATGAGTCTGTTCTGCGGATTCTACTCGATCTCGTTCTCCCTCAAGGGCAACTACTACATGGCCGCCATACTTATTCTTATAGCCGGATTCATAGACGGAATAGACGGAAGAGTTGCACGGGCAACGAATTCCACATCGGAATTCGGGAAAGAATATGATTCGCTCTCCGATGTAATTGCATTCGGTGTATCACCGGCCATCCTGGCCTTTCTCTGGCAGCTCAACCAGTATGGAAGATTCGGATTTATCGCAAGCTTTCTCTTTGTCGCATGCGGTGCGCTGAGGCTTGCCCGTTTCAACAGCGACACAACGAACCTGTCATCGTTCACAGGGCTGCCGATCCCCATTGCCGCTGCAGCAGTTTCCAGCGTAGTTCTCCTGTCCACTAAGGTTATCGGTCCGGTTCCTGCTCTGGCGGTTCTCGGTGGGATGTATATCCTGTCGTTCATGATGGTCAGTACCATCCGATTCCCGAGTTTTAAACATATAGCCTATATTAAGGCCCATCCTTTTCAACTTCTGGTTGCAGGGCTGCTTCTTCTTGTGGTAGTTGCACTTGCGCCCGAAGTGATGATCTTTACACTTACCATGAGTTTTATTGTAGGCGGGACAATCTGGAACATGATTGTATATTCCATGGGTCATATAAAGGCGAAGAAACAGGGGAAGGGTGCGGAACATGAAAGCGTCACAAGACAGGATAATAATATTTGATACGACTCTGCGCGATGGAGAACAGTCTCCGGGCGCCAGTATGGATGTTCATGAAAAGGTACTGGTAGCAAAACAGCTTGAGATCTTAGGGGTCGACAAGATCGAGGCGGGATTTCCAGTATCATCTCCAGGCGATTTTGATGCTGTGCAGGCTGTTGCCCACGAGGTCAACAAGGCGATTATCGTAGGTCTGTGCAGAACGCGCGACGATGATATCAAAACCGCATGGAACGCTGTCAAGGATGCGGCAATGCCGGGGCTTCATACTTTTATCGCCACATCTGACATCCACCTCAAATACAAGCTTCGCATGTCAAAGGACGAGGTATTGAAATCCGTCACCGAATCAGTGGGTATCTGCCATGAACTTTCCCCAAGTGTTGAATTCTCCGCAGAGGATGCTACCCGGTCCGACTGGGATTTTCTGGTGGATGTCTTCAGCGCCGCTATCCAGGCCGGAGCAGACACCATAAACGTACCTGATACTGTTGGATATACAAATCCACAGGAATTCTTCAATCTGATAAGCTATCTCAAAAAGAAGGTTAAAGGCATTAATGACGTCACTGTGAGTGTGCACTGTCATAATGACCTGGGCCTTGCTACCTCGAATTCAATCTCTGCAGTGCTGGCCGGGGCCAGGCAGATTGAATGCACCATCAACGGTATCGGTGAAAGGGCCGGCAATACCTCTCTGGAAGAAGCTGTAATGATATTCAACGTAAGGAAGGACCTCTACAATCTCTATACAGGGATCGATACGACACAGATCTTTCCCACCAGCCGGCTGGTATCACATATTACCGGGATACCGGTGCAGCCGAACAAGGCCATCGTCGGTGCAAACGCATTTGCCCATGAGGCAGGCATTCATCAGGACGGCTACCTGAAGGAGCGGTCCACCTACGAGATCATGACCCCGGAGGCTGTGGGTATCGGCAAGACTCACCTGGTGCTGGGGAAACACTCGGGTAAACATGCCCTGAACAAGCGCCTCGAGTCTCTCGGGTATCACCTTAGCGACAAGGATCTTTTAAAGGTTTTCAACCGGTTCAAGGTGATATCGGATAAGAAAAAAGAGATCTATGATGCCGACATCGAGGCCATTGTACTTGAAGAGATATACCGTGTACCGGATAAATATGAACTCAAGCACATCAATGTAAATTCGGGCACTGTTGTGGTTCCTACTGCTACGGTACAGATCGTGGTGGATGGTGAAACCATTAAGGAAGCCGGGTTCGGGAACGGGCCGGTGGATGCCGTGTATAAAACCATTATCAAAATGACAGGTTTCAACGCCGAACTCAAACGGTTTTCCGTCAGCTCTATCACCGGCGGAACAGACGCCCAGGGAGAGGTGACAGTTGAACTGATGGATCAGGATATGGTGTCGGTAGGGCAGGGGTCTGATCCCGACATCCTTGTGGCTGCGGCAAGGGCACTGGTCAATGCCATGAACAGGATGGAATTTATGAAGGCCAAGAAATCCGTCGAATCCCCGAGACTCTAACAGGAGGAACAGTCCATTGGGAATGACAATTGCTGAAAAGATTCTCCATGCGCATACCGATACGCCGGAGTTCAAACCCGGAGACATAATCAGGGTCAACGTAGATGTTGCCCTTGCAAACGATATTACCGCACCCATTGCCATTCAGGCATTCAACAAAAGCGGATTGAACAGGATTGCTGACAGGAACAAGGTTGTATTTGTCCTCGATCACTTCACCCCGAACAAGGATATTGCTTCTGCAAACCAATGCAAGATGGTGCGCGATTTTGCCCGTGAGCATGGTATCACGAACTTTTTTGACGGTGGTGATGTCGGTGTTGAGCACGCCCTGCTGCCGGAAAAGGGTCTGGTCCTGCCGGGTGATTTCATTATCGGTGCAGACAGCCATACATGTACATACGGTGCCATGGGGGCCTTTGCCACCGGGGTGGGAAGCACCGACCTTGCAGCTGCCATCATGACCGGACAGGCGTGGATGAAGGTGCCTTCGACCATGAAATTCACCTTTAAAGGAGAACTTCAGCCCTGGGTAGGCGGAAAGGACCTTATCCTGTACCTGATCGGAGATATCGGTGTGGACGGCGGCCTTTACCATGTTCTCGAGATCGATGGCCCTACCATATCCTCGCTTGACCTGAGCAACCGGCTGACAATGTCGAACATGGCCATAGAGGCAGGTGCAAAGGCCGGGATCATCCCTGCGGACAGCAAGACCGAGGACTATGTCAGGCCGCGTGCTAAAAGGCAGTATACTACGTATAAAAGTGACCCGGATGCGCAGTATGTGTCATTGAAGGAGTATAATTGCGGCAATATTGAACCTCAGGTGGCATTTCCCCACCTTCCTGAGAATACCAGAGGGATCAGCGATGTAGGAGAGGTGCTGATAGATCAGGTGGTGATCGGCTCCTGCACAAACGGCAGGATCGAAGATCTGAGGATAGCAGCGAATATCCTGAACGGAAAAAAGGTAGCAAGAGGACTGAGATGTATTGTCCTGCCGGCTACCCCGGAGATATTTATCAATGCCGAGGATGAAGGGCTGATAAAGATATTCCTTGAATCCGGCGCCATTATCGGTCCACCTACCTGCGGGCCCTGTCTTGGCGGGCACATGGGTATTCTTGCACAGGGCGAGAAGGCGCTTGCAACGACCAACAGGAACTTTGTAGGCCGCATGGGAGATACAAAGAGCGAGGTATATCTGTCAGGTCCTGCTGTGGCAGCCGCATCTGCCGTTACCGGGAAGATCTCTTCCCCGCAGGAGGTTATGTAATGATATTCAAAGGAAAGACATTCCTGTTCGGTGATGATATCGATACCGATGCAATTATACCTGCACGGTACCTGAACACCTCTGACCCCGATGAACTGAAGAAGCACTGTATGGAAGATGCAGACCCGCAGTTCCCGTCAAGGGTGGAAAACGGAGATGTGATTGTTGCCGGTAAGAATTTCGGGTGCGGTTCGTCCAGGGAGCACGCCCCGATTGCTATAAAGGCCTCAGGGGTGAGCTGTGTCATTGCTTCGAGCTTTGCCAGGATCTTTTTCCGTAACAGCTTCAATATGGGGTTGCCCATATTCGAGTCTGATCAGGCATCGGCAGAGATACTCGAAGGCGACGTGGTAGAGGTGGATGCATCAAGCGGCATGATCAGGGATATTACTACCGGGAAAAGCTATACTGCCAAGCCCATCCCCTCCTTCATGCAGGACCTGATTGCAGATGGGGGCCTTATCGAGCATATCAGGAAAACCGGAAAGATATAGGAGATGACATCAGGTTACACAGTTGCTATTGTTGGTGCTGCCTGTACTGCAGGAACCGAACTGGTTAAGATCCTGGAAGAAAGGGCCTTCCCGGTACATAAGCTGGTCCCCCTGGAGCCGAGGCAGCTCATCGGCTGCGATGTAGATTTCAACGATGAGCAGATACCGGTGCAGACACTGGATAGATCATCTTTCAAGGGTATTGATTTTTCTTTCTTTGTATCAAGCGATGACATAAGCAGGGAATTTGTACCGATTGCGGTCAGCCATGGCAGTGTTGTCATTGACAGCTCAACAGTCTTCCGGATGGACGAGGATGTTCCTCTGATAATCCCGGAGATCAATCCGCATAAGATATTTCAGCACAAGGGAATCATCGCAAATCCAGGATGTCTGACAACTCAGATGGTTCTTCCTCTTTATCCTGTCCACTGCAAGGCACGGATCAGGCGTATTGTCGTTTCCACATATCAGGCAGTATCCGACCGCGGAGAAAAGGCCATGAACGAGCTTACCGAACAGATACGCAATCTCTACAGCTTTCAGGATGTCAAACCCGAAGTATATCCTCATCAGATAGCATTCAATGCACTCCCGCATGTAGACAGATTCTGCGACAATGCCTATACAGATCAGGAGATGAATCTGATAAACGAAACCAAAAAGATATTGGAGGATCCTACGATCCGCATAAGTGCCACCTCTGTACAGATCCCGGTGTTTTATTCGCACTCCCAGTCGGTCAATATCGAGACCGCACGCAGGATCTCGCCGGAAGAGGTAAGGGGTTTGCTCAGCGAGACGCCAGGTGTCGAGGTGGAAGATGACCCTCAACACAATGTGTATCCTCTCGCAATATATGCGACAGGACGGGACGAATGCTTTGTGGGAAGAATACGCCAGGACCTGTCCGTCAACAACGGCATTGCCATGTGGATCGTTTCCGACAATATCAGAAAGGGTACTGCCCTCAATGCAGTGCAGATAGCGGAACGGCTGATAACCAACTGACAGGAACTGAGCCATGATATGTATGCAGTGGAAATGAACCGATGAAAGTCACGCTCGGACAGTACCTGCCGCTGGACTCGCCGGTTCACGCTGCTGATCCCAGGGTAAAGATTTTTCTTATGGCCCTGGGCATCGGTACTGCCTTCCAGATCGATACCTATTACGGGCTCGGGATATTTTCTTTGTCCTGTATACTGCTCGCAGTATTTTCAAAGGTCCATCTCAGAAGACTTGTTGCCGGACTGAGCCCGTTTATCTGGCTGTTTCTATTTACCGCGCTGCTCCATGTGTTCATGACCCCTGGAGATGCCATATCCCGGCTTCCCTATGCAACCTGGCAGGGACTTGAAAGTGGTATCCGTGTGGGTTGTCAGCTGATATTCGCCATCTGGCTCTCAACGCTCATGACCTTGACAACCTCGCCTCTGGATATGGTATGGGCACTGGAATGGTATATGACCCCTTTGAAATATATCAGGGTTCCCATCGATGAGATCGCACTGCTCGTGATGCTGGCAATACGGTTTATTCCGCTTCTCTTCGAGGAAACCGACCGCATCATAAAGGCCCAGAAGGCAAGGGGGGTGGATATTGAATCAGGAGGGATGATCAGGAAGGTCAAGGCACTTATTCCCATACTTGTGCCGCTGCTGTACAGTGTTTTCAGAAGGGCAGACGATCTTGCGATAGCCCTGACTCTGAGGGGATACTCCCCCGGCATCAAAAGGACAAGGATGAAACAGATGAAGGCTGTCTTCTCTGACTATGCAGCCCTTGTCGGGGTAAGTGCCCTGTTGGTGGGGCTCATCTGGTTGTAATACAATAACACCTGACCATTGACATTTACCAATCCCCATGGTTTGATGCCGATGTTATATTCGTAATGAAATCTTATGCTATCGAGGATTATAGTTAGGAAAGGCGTATGAGAAAGATAATTTACTTGGGAATCGTTATTTTATTTATAGCGGCTGTTTTCCTCAGGATGAACAAGATTACCTCAATGGCTGAGCAGGATGCCGTCGGGATCGAACAGTATTACAAGGCAAACGGCATCCCGGTAGAGGTGGAACAGGTTCGCCGCGGAGAATTTCTTGTTTATTGCCGGGTGAATGCACAGGTCGTGGGGCTCAAGCAGACCGAGATATCCACGCCTATCGCTGCAAAGATACTCAAGGTGCATCATCAGGTAGGCGACATGGTCAAAGCTGACGAGGTGATCATCAGCCTTGACAAGGAAGATCCACGGAGTTCGGCCCAGTACCGGCAGCAAAAGGCGGTCTATGAAACAACCCTGAAGAATTATAACAGGATGCTTGAATTGCAGGAATCAGGTGCCGTATCGGTAAGCCAGCTCGATGAGATAAAGATGAAGCTCGATGTAGACAGGGCGAACCTTGAAAGCGTGGTTGAATCGGTTTCGCTTTCGAGCCCTATGGACGGAGTTGTTCTGGATATCAATGCGCGCGAGGGCGAACTCATTGCCCCCATGAAATCCGTTGCCACTGTTGCAAGGATGGATCGTGTCAGGCTCATAGCGGATGTAAGCGAATCCGATGTCATACGTATCAGTCCGAATCAGAAGATAGCGGTAAAAAGTATTGACGGCAACGGCGAGAGTCTCGGTCATGTAACCAAGGTTTCTCTGAATGCAAACCCTAAGACCGGGCTGTTTCACCTCGAGATGGAGGCCGACAACAAGAAAGGGCAGTTGCGGATCGGTACATATACTACTGCCAGGATAGAGGTGCTCAACGATCCGAATGCCCTTTATGCGGATCTTCGTGCCCTTCAGAGAGACACTGATGGGAAAAATTATGTGTATGTCATCAACAACGATCATGTAATGAAAAAGATCATAGAGACATCCGGGTTGAATGATGAATATGTGCGCATACTCTCGGGTGTTACCGAGGATGATAAGGTTGTGGTGAGCGGTTTTAAACGGCTCGGCGACAGTGTCAAGGTTATCTATTAATCATTTATGCCTGCAATGGAATTTACATGAATCTGATCAGAATCTTTATTAACAGGCCGGTCACCACAATCATGATGGTCTGCGTGTTCGTGGTCCTGGGAATAATCTCCTACCAGCGGATATATGTAGACCTTTTTCCCGATATAACCCTGCCCATAGTACTGGTTACCCAGGTATACGAAGGCGCAGCCCCTGAAGAAATAGAAACCCAGGTAGTCAAGAAGGTCGAGGACGCGGTATCCAATATCAGCGATATCAAGCATATAGCATCCAATGTGTATGAAAACTTTGCCCTTACCATCATCGAATTCCAATACGGTGTGGATGTAGATATCAAGGCCCTGGAGGTAAAGGACAAGGTCGAGGCCATAACCCAGGACCTGCCCGATGATGCGGACAAACCCATCATAGAGAAGTTCGACCCGTTCGGCGAACCCACCCTGAGCATTGCCCTGTTCAGCGACACCATGCCTATTCAGGATATCTACGAATATGCAGACAAGGTACTCAAGGACAAATTCTCCCAGGTCTCCGGTGTTGCTAACGTCGATGTGGTAGGCGGCAAGGAAAGGCAGATAAATGTACGTGTCGATCTGCCCAAGCTCATGAATTACCGCCTGTCTATCCTCGATGTGATCGCTGCAATCAGGAGGAAGAACCTCGATGTCCCTGCAGGCTCGATGGACAGGGGTATGTTCGAGATCGGTGTGCGGCTCAAGGGGCAGTTCGAATCCGTGGAAGAGATCCCGGATATGCACTTCCCCGTAGAAGATGTAGGCGTTATTCAACTCAAGGATGTTGCAACCGTGGAAGACGGTTTTAAGGATATTACCTCGGTAGCACGCTACAAGGGGGAAGAGGCTGTGATCCTCAATATCTTCAAGCAGACCGACAGCAATGTGGTCAATACCGCCGATGCTGCCTACAAAAAGCTTGAAGAGGTCCGAGGCGAGCTTCCTCCGGGACTCAGTATCGAGCTCGCAAAGGACGACACAGACTTTATCAGGGACTCTATCAGTGATGCGCTGTCGAGCATCTTCCTTGGTGTGGTGCTCACCACGCTTGTACTGTTCCTGTTTCTTGGGGATATACGCATGGCTCTTGTTGCGGCAGTGGTCATCCCCACTTCCATTGTCTCGACCTTTCTCATCATGCAGTTATTCGGGTTCACCCTGAATATCATCACCCTCATGGCCCTTGGGGTCTCTATTGGTGCGCTTGTTGCCAATGCCATTGTCATTATCGAAAATATTCATAAGCATATTCTCCAGCACGATGATCCCAAAGAAGGTGCGGCAAGGGGTACATGGGAGGTTACTGTTGCTGTCATGGCTGCAGCCGGGACCAATATCGTGGTGTTCATCCCCATTGCATTCATGAAAGGGATATTCGGGCAGGTATTCTATCCTTTCGGCATCACGGTGGTTGCTGCAACTGCATTCTCTATTCTGGCATCATTTTCTCTCACACCCATGCTTTCGTCCTTTGCCATGAGAAACGCCAAGGACGCAGAATTGGGATGGGGCTTTATCGGAAGGCACCTCATGTTCTTTTCTCATTGGATAGATACCCTCAGAAAGGAATATCTGCTGCTGCTCGACACCTGTATGAAATGGAAAAAGATGACTATCCTGTTTACCCTTGTGGTGCTTGCCGGCTCCATGTATTTCATGAAGTATGTAGGCGGTGAACCGTTTCCTTCTTCAGACAGCTCGGACCTCAGCATTGTCGCGGAATTGCCCCAGGACACCTCCATTGCTGCAAGCTCTCAGGTGCTCTCCCGGATAGATGCGATCGTATCGAAGATCCCCGAACTCAAGGACTATACCTCGACTATCGGAGGGAAGAACAAGGGCATTTATGATCTCAAGGCCCATATACGGCTGGTCGATGCAACCATGCGCTCAAGAAGCGACAAACAGGTGGCGGACAGTCTTATTGAAGAACTCTGTACAATACCAGATCTTGAATTCAGCGTAACAGCCGGCAGATCCCACGGAAATGAGGGGGATATGGATATCGAGCTTTACGGTCCTGAGTATTCCGAGCTTGTGAATCTCTCCGAACAGGTCAAACAGATAATGTACGATACCGGAAACTATCAGAGCATCATCAGTTCTTACAAAAACCCGAGAAAAGAGATGCGGTTTGTCTCGGACAAGTTTAAGGCGAGCGTGTATGGCGGGAACAATGCTGTGCTCGGTTCTGTTCTGCGTGCATCTATCGATGGGGATGATTCGTCGGTGCTTCGCGACAGGGGGGAGGAATATGACATTCATGTCTCACTGGATGAGCAGTATACCGATTCCATCAACATGCTTGGAGCAATCCTTGTGCCCCTTACCAAGGACGATATACTCAATCCCATCAACAAGGTGGGCACGTTCATACCTTCAAGGGCAGAGGCGAATATCGAGAGAAAGGACAAGCAGAGGAAGATAACGCTTACCAGCTACTTCAGCAGGCTTTCCCTGACCGAGAACATGGCTATCCTGCAGGACAAGTTCGATAAGCTTGATCTTAAACAAGGATACAAGATCGTATTTGCTGGAGACGTGGAGATCAACAAAGAGGCGAATGAGGCTACATCCCAGGCATTTCTCATTGCCTCTGTTCTCACCTTCATGCTGCTGGCAGCCATCCTCAACTCAATCATGCACCCGTTTACCATTCTTCTGAGTATTCCTCTGGGCCTTGCCGGGGTATTATACTCACTGTTCTTTTCCGGCATTACCATGAACATGATGGCCATGATGTCCATTGTAATGCTTGTCGGTATCGTGGTCAACGGGGCAATCCTTATCATAGACGATGCCATGACCTCCATCAAGGAAGGTCATGAACCCGTTTCTGCTATCAAGGAGGCCTGTTCCGAGAAATTCAGACCGATCCTCATGACCAATATAGCCATTATCTGTGGTCTCCTGCCGCAGGCTCTCGGCGGTTCCGGAGCGAGCTTCAGGGTGGCACTGGCGGTCCCGACCATCGGCGGCATTATTGTTTCGACACTTTTCACCATGATATTCATTCCGGTCATCTTCTATTATATGGAGAGGCTCAGGAAGGCTACGATGATAATAAAACGGTTTTCAAAAGGGAAGGAATAAGGGCCTTTTCTGTCAGGATTCACAAACAATGATCCTGACCCGAGGGATGGACATGTCACTGAAGTTTCCCGTAAGAAAGACAAAGATCGTATGTACCATCGGCCCTGCCAGCAGGAACAAGGCAACACTTTCAAAGATGATTGTCTCGGGCATGAATGTGGCCCGGCTCAATTTCAGCCATGGTGATCTTGCCGAGCACGAGCAGGATATCCGAAGAATAAAAGATCTGTCAGCCTCTTTAGGGATACCTGTTTCAATCCTTGCAGACCTGCCCGGCCCCAAGATCAGGATCGGCAAGCTTGAGGGCGGGTCATGTATTCTGGAGAAAGGCAAAACAGTCGTCCTTACCCCTCATGACCAAACCGGTTCATCCTCTCTCATCCCGGTAGCCTTTGCAGGGTTTATGGAAAGTATGGACAAGGGAAGCAGGGTGTTTCTCAATGACGGGTTCATTCAGCTGAAGGTGCTCCGTAAAACCGTGGATGAGGCCATATGCCGGGTGATCATAGGGGGGAAGCTGCTCTCTCACAAGGGGATGAATCTCCCGGATGCAAGGCTTAACATAAACCCGGTGACAGATAAGGACCTTGAGTTCGTCAGGTTCGGTCTTGCATCCGGGGTCGATATGTTCAGTGTGTCATTTGTGAAAAGCCCTGATGATATTATTAAGGTAAAACGCTTTGCCGAGCTCCACGGAAAAGAGGCCTTTGTCGTGGCAAAGATAGAACGCAAGGAGGCCCTGGAAAGGATAGATGCAATCCTTGGTGCAGCCGATGCACTCATGATTGCAAGGGGTGATCTCGGGGTGGAGATCCCCATAGAGAAGGTTCCCATCACACAGAAACAGCTCACTCTAAAGGCAAACTATCATGCAAAGCCGGTCATCACGGCAACCCAGATGCTGGAGTCCATGACTGCAAACACAAGGCCTACAAGGGCAGAGGTAACCGATGTAGCCAATGCTATACTCGACGGCACCGATGCGGTTATGCTTTCCGAGGAAACAGCCATCGGGAGTTATCCGGTAGAGGCTGTACGGATGCTTGTGAAGATCTCAAAGGAAACCGAGAAACACAAGGGGTCGGTTCCTTCCGGGATGAGTATTCCAAATGCAATCAGGCGCTCGCTTGAACGAATCGGGGTTTCGATAGAGGATGCGCTGTCCCTGGATGTGGCAAACACTTTAAACACACTGAAGATCCGCTGTGTTCTTGTTCCAACGCTGACCGGGTCAACAGCAAGAAGGATATCCCGGTTCAAGGGCGGAACATGGATAATTGCCCTGTGTCTGGATGACGCAGTGTTAAAGTCCTTGAACCTGTCATACGGAGTGCTGCCGGTTATGACAGACCCTGATTGTTCTGAAGAACAGATGATTGGGTATCTGAGAGAGCAGAACCTGGTAAAACCGAACGATTCGCTGCTTATGGTGAGTGCCATGCCTTTCGGCGGGATAGGCAGGGAAAACTCTCTGAAGATAATAAAGCTGAACTGATCCTGGATAAAACCGGTTACGAATCAAAATTATACGTGATAGAGAGGAACATCAGAGATGGATCCAGTCTGGTGTCGTAATCATACTGATACAATGCGTCATCAGTGAACGATCTGAAATGATTCACACCGACCCTGATATCTGCGCGTGATGTTTTAAGCCCGAAACATACTCCTGTACCGAGAGTGGACGGACAATCGCCGGGCAGGGTGTAGCTGTCTGTATCGATGAATTTATATCCAAGGCCGAACTGTGTATACATGCTTGTAGTTTCATTGAGCCTTCCCATATGGAATGACGGACCTACCATCAGTGTATAGTCGTAAAGGTTGTCTCTGTTGCCGGCCGGCAGTGAAGTCCTGCTCATATGGCGGGAGAAATGGCCTGTGAATTCAAGAGCGATTCTTTTGCTGAGTGAATATGATATCTCAACGAGGGGGTGCACCCTTGACTGAAAACTTCCTGCAATACCCTCCTCGGTCTCATTTCCGGCTCTCTGCTTGAATATCGGTTCAGAAGCAGACAAGTGGACATCTATCCTCATGTCCTTGAGCAGGGTATCGGGAAAGATGGTATAGCTGTCATCTTTCAAGGCCGACAGGATGTGCAGTTTGTTCATGATAAGATTCCTGTATGAATGGCTGATCCATGTATTGTTATGTAAGCCCCCGGATTCACGGACCAGCATCACATCAGGATTGTTCCATGCAGTTTCAGCTCTTACCGGATATATCAGAAGGATCACCAGCAATATGAAAAATGCGAAAAGAAACTGGATTCTGTAATCAAACATGATCGCCATTCGATATGCCTCGCGGTTTTATCAGAGCAATGAATGGGCCAAGGAAAAACATAATGAAAAACAATAGGTTATTACCGAAATACTATTGCGAGTATTACAGGAATGTGACTGAAGATACATTCATTGTAATCACGGTTACAAAAGAAAAGATCCTGAATAAATGCGGCTGTTTAAGGCTGATAAATGATTTCATGTCATAGATGTACAATGTAAAAGGAACAATATGTGTATTTTTATATGGAATATGATCTTGCGGTAACATAGTATGCATCTTATAGTTATGAAAGCTGAATCCGAAATAACGAAGGTATATGGTGTATGTCTTTTAAGCAATGGAGCAACAGATGCCCGGCATAGTATGCCTGTAAGGGCGAGAAGATAGAGCAAAACATAAATCAAGGAGGGAGCAATGGGGTATTCTACTATTGAGTATGAAGTGCATGAAAAGGGTATCGGTGTGTTGTCTCTTAACCGGCCGGACAAGTACAACGCAGTCAACCATGAGATGACCGAAGAGTTGTATGATTTCTGGGGTCAGCGCCAGTATGATCTCGATACGCACGTCATTATTCTAAAGGGTAACGGCGAAAAAGGGTTCTGTGCAGGGCTTGACATGACCGAGACCATGGAGCAAAGCGCCAACTTGAGTATAGACGAGTTCTACAATTTCCAGGCGCGCCTCGGCAGGCTGAATCTTGCCATGAGGCAGGTGTCTCAGCCGATTATCTGTGCTGTCCATGGTGCTGCGGCAGGACTTGGCTTCAGCTTTGCTCTTGCATCGGATCTTAGGGTAATCAGCCGGGATGCCAGATTTTCAGCGGCATATATCAATATCGGTCTTGGCGGAGCGGATATGTCGTGCAGTTATTTTCTTCCCCGGCTTATCGGTACGGGCAGGGCCTATGAATTCATGCTTACAGGTAATTTCATGTCTGCACAGGAGGCAATGGATCTCGGCCTTGCAAGCAGGATGGTAGATAAAGACAAGGTTTTTGATACAGCACTTGAACTGGCCAGGATAATGGTCACCAAGAATCCTATGGGGCTGAAGCTCACCAAGGAAGCGATCAACATGAGCCTTCATGCCGGGGGTCTTGAGCACGCCCTTAATATGGAAGACAGAAACCAGGTGCTTCTCGTAGCCAGAGGCATGCTGGGAGAAAAGGCAAGCAAACACTTTTAGGCATCCTGATAAATAAAAGGGGCTTTCAGGGTGGAGGCAGCCCCTGCCTTTACCCTGAAAGCTCAGAGAACCTTATTGAAAGACGCTTTACAAACTCAAAAAACGCAGCCTGCCGGCAGAGCGATATACAAAAGAAGAGCCTGTACAGGAAAATATGAAAAAAACAGTTGCCGGAGATTGCATTAGGCCTCTATCCCATTATTAATATTATATATTGGACAGTGAAGGATCACTGTAAAGGAGGCCATATGGTACAGCTTAACCTTTCGCCCGAAGAGCAGGAGGCTCTTATTGAGGTATTGACTGACTGTATCTCGGATCTCCGTATGGAGATAGCCGACACTGACAAACAAGACTTCAGAGAAGAGATCAAGGTGAGAAAAGAACTCCTGAAAAAGGTTGTGGATGCACTGGAGCAGTGATCTGATAAAAGCGAGGTGCAGGAAGGTTTTTCAGGCGATTTTCCTCGCTGTGGGTTTGCTGTCCTTGTCTCTCATCAGGCGTGGTTGAGAATTGCAATATCAGATTATTGCCGGCAGGGTTATCCTGGAGAGGTTTTTTGCAGTACTGGCTCTTCCCGGAAGGGATAGTGCCTGTGCATAGTGTTTGAGATGATTCTGTACCCTGTCCGGGTATGGCTCCATCCTTTTCATCAGACCCGACGAAAAATATCTTGATCCTGATCCTGGTTTTACAGGTATTGATGTATTATTATCTGGTTTTTTGTATGCTTGATGAGTATAAGGATTTTTTACTGAATATACACAATGGAGGGGTTGCCGTGTCTGATGGATTGGACATTGTCATTATCGATGACGAAGAGAATGTCTGCGAAGTGTTAGCGGAACAGATCAAGGATTACTACACCTGGGGAGAAATAATAACCTTTACCGATGTTGACAAGGCGATTACCTACTGTCTGGGCCGCGACAACGGTATAATGATATTTATTCTCGATGTCTTTGTGGGGAATAACAACGGGTTCTATTTCCTGGATGCCATAGCTGAAAAATATCAGGCTGCTTATCAGGACACCATAATGATTACAGGAAAGGCAGATGATGATGTTGTGGACATGTGCGTGGCTACGGGTGTGAACCATCTCCTTGAAAAGCCGGTCCGTCCGTATGCATTACAGCTGGCTGTACGGGGCATTATCGCGAAGTACTTGAAATTTGCAAAGAGACTCCTTCAGGACCCTGATTTTGCTGAGAGCGTTGAAAAGATATGAGATCCGGGATTGAGATTTACGTAACCTCCTGTGCATTGCACAGTTCCTGCCAGAGATCGTAATCAGACACCTTGGTTATGATAATCGCCATTTCCTGAGCATTGGAGTCAAACCGGATGACCTCTCCCCAGAGGGTGAGGTGCGGATTGTTGAGGCTGACCACGATCTGTCTGCCGACAACTGTATGGGCCTTTTCCGGGGTAAATCTTTTTCCCCTGTCCCTGGGCAGCTTTGGCAGCTGGAGGCAAAAACCTCCCCAGCTTATATCTTTTGTCTCGGCAATGATTTTCAGGGTTTCATCTTTAATGCCCGGGCTCAGGGCACTCATGGTTGAGTCATCAATACGGATGTTGATCATGGCCTTGATCTTTTTGGTCTTTCTGGGATATTCCCGTTTAATGGAGTCCATTCATTCATCCTGTGTTTATGAGATTTTTCTTATTATACCAATTATTGAGGAATTATCAAATTTCATAATGAATAATATTGTCTTGCCTTATTCTCCCGGTCAGGCAGTTCTTGGAGATGTACCTGATCAACCCCCTGAGAACTGTAGTTGCTTCTCTTTCTTGACTCCTTAGCCGGCGCTCTTAATATTATAGGATATGGAGCGTTTCAACGAAAGAGGCATGCTTATAATTCCGAACCCTGTGCGTGAGAGAACTGCAGCAGATAAGATCCTTGTAGTATGCAGTCTGTTCTGTCCGGATGGGCACAATCTGATCAGTAGCAGGGCCGTGTTCAACGGGTATCCGGGTATTCTGGTCAAGGCATCAAAGGGATCGAAACAGGGTCTGATTGCTCTGAGCCCGGTGTATGGGTCGACAGCAAGGATCTCTCTTGATATTGATCTTGTTGTAGGAGAGATTATGGACCTGCATTGTCCTGTTTGCGACATCCTGCTGCCGGTTCATTCTCCCTGCAGCTGCGGTGCTGATCTTGTGGCATTTTTCCCGACGAAGAAATCAGACTTTACGGATTGTATTGCCATCTGCAACAGGGTGGGATGCATCAACTCCCACATCCTCATCAATGATGAGGTGATCTCTCTTTCAATGGTTGATGCCTTCTGATGCAAAAATAGAAAGTTCCCGTTCTGATCCGGAGTTGAATGCATGAGGAATCCCTTTTATTTCACAGAAAGGCATGCAATTGAAGCTCTTTGATGCAAAGATAGACGATTACCAGTATCAGATCTGAAGCAAAAACTTGAAAGCCGTTGATTCTTGTGCCAGAATAACTTCATTAGTAATCAGGAGAGTCTCATGGAACTGACTATAGTACTGATGATATTTATTTGTATAGTTGCGCTGATCTGGTATCTCTCGAAGAAGGCGCATGGAAAAGACGATAAAATCATGGTCGAGAACATCAGGCGATCGGCTCTGGCCGGGGATGTCTATGCCCAGTTCAAACTAGCCAACATATATTTCGAAGGCAGAGGCGTGAACCAGGACGACACCGAAGCTGCCAGATGGTTCATGAAGGCTGCCGAGCAGGATCATGTTGAGTCCCAGTTTATCCTTGCAACCATGTATGAGAAAGGCGACGGTGTTCCCCGTGATGATGCCAAGGCATATGCATGGTTTGTCTCCGCGGCCAAACAGGGTCATAACAGGTCCATAATAATGCTGGAATCAGACAAGTGGCAGGAATATATCAAGACTCACAGGCCGGACTCTCCAGCCTATGATGATCAGGTTGACTCTGACCGTGAAGAGATCACGCCGGAGCATGTGGAAAACTACACCTTCAAGGCCGGTCAAGGGGATGTTGATGCGCAGTATAATCTCGCGATCATGTACTATCATGGCGAAGGGGTAGCGAGAAACCTTGAAGAGGCACTGTTCTGGTTTCATAAGGCTGCCGAGCAGGATGACTCTGAAGCGCAATACAATCTGGGGTTCATGTACGGAAGAGGTGAAGGCGTTAAAAGAGATCAGGAACAGTCCATGCAATGGTTCATGAAGGCTGCCGAGCAGGGTCATTGTGGTGCACGGGAAATCATCACAAAGATGCTGAAGAAACCCTGAGAAGCCTTATATCATGCAATCCTGTGCCGGCCGTGTACATGGTTTGCCCGTAGAACAGACAGCCCCAGCTGGATGCGGCCTGTGCAGCCTTTTGTTGAGCCAGATCATTCTATTTATAGGGAAAACCCTGAGGTGCAGGTTATGTCCTGGTGTATGCTTGCGGGATCTACTTTCTGGATTTTTTCCTCAGACCTGAAAGCCCTATGAGGCCCAGCCCTACCAGTACCATTGTTGCAGGTTCCGGTATGGCGATTGCAGCTGTTTGAACACTTTGTGTCAGGTTGCCGAATTCCATGATATCTGCTGATATTGCCGGTGAGAAACCCCCGAGCGATAAGAAAGCAGCAATCAGCACGATGATACTTTTCATTAACAACTTCTCCTCCTGAAGGAATACTATTACTTCATTTCAGTTTTTTATGGCGTCCTTTTCTGTAGGAAGAACAGGATGCCGCCTTTAAACATAATTAAAATACATTGTCAAACATAATATTGATCAGTTCAGCAGTATTTTCAGCAATCAAAGACCCTGGGGCGGCGAACCTGTTGGTCCTTGACAGGAGAGGGCTTCAAAGACATAGTGACCAGTAAAAAAGTGGAGTTCTTCCGCATGCTGATAAAATTATTTCTTGCCTTTACCCTGATCCCGGTAGCCGAGATATATCTCCTCATCACTATCGGCGGGTATATAGGGGCCATGAATACGGTCCTGCTCGTAATCCTTACCGGTTTTTCCGGTGCTTATCTGGCCCGTCTGCAGGGCATGCAGACCATGTTCAGGATAAGAGAGGCCCTGCAAAACTCAGTGATGCCTTCCGGAGAACTGATAGATGCCTTCCTGATATTTGTAGCAGGCATTGTTCTCCTGACCCCTGGATTCATTACCGATATTGCGGGCATTCTGCTTCTTCTTCCTTTTGTTCGCAGCCATATCAGATCTCTGATAATGAACAGACTCAACCAGTGGATAAGAAACCGGCATATCGAATTCAGGCAGTATCCTTAGAAGAAAAGAGATTTGATTGTTTCATGGCGGATAATCCTCATGGATTATCATCCGGTGCCTGATTATGGTGCTATTCCGTGCAGATCTTCTGCCACTCAGTATCGTCTGATGTGCTCAGTATAGACAGCGCACCTTCACCTTTTTTAATGTCGATTCTCACGAGTGTTGCATTAACTGTCAAAGACTGAGAAGGAAACATCACTTTAAGCGGGGCGCCTATGTATTCCTGGATCTGGGCAGGCTTCATGAATTTGAATATAGTGGGTGCCACCAGACACATGCCGTTTGTACTGATATCCTTGGCAAAACCGCGGCCGCTCAGATAAACACCCATTTTGAGCAAGGCAACAATCTTAACTTTTTTTCTTTTGTTCCGTCTCTTTTCATCGGAATTTTGTGTTTCACTCATGGCGTTATCCTGCAATCAGTAATTTTCTTTGATCCTGTTTTTCATGATGAGAAGATTAAGAACCTTTTGTCAGGAGGAATAGATAGCTTATATTCTGCAATAAGTCCAGGCTGTATTGTGAAATTGATACAATATATGGGATATGGATGACTTCCGTATAATATTAGCGTGTAATCCGTCAACTTTGTACTCAGGGATAATCTTTGTGATTTTTCATATAAAGATTTATTTCCAGACAGTCGAACAGAAGAATATATATGTCAGATACCAACAGGAGAAAACATGCCCGGTATGAAGTAAGCCTGAATGCCAGGATCAAGATCAATCTGTTCAACACCAATTCAACCAAGGTAATGCATGACATTCAGGAGATCGTGGGTATTGTGGATACCAAAGACATCAGTATCGGGGGACTGAATCTTACCATCGTGGGATCTCCCATGGCTGCCGGCATGAGCTTTACGCCTGCAACTGCAGGCAGGCTTGTGGGAAGACCCATTGAGGTGAAGTTTGATAATTACGACCTGAACATCTGGGGCGAAGTGATCAGGATCGATCCAAAAAGCATGCTTGTTGCCGTTGTTATCTCAAAGGTCTCGGATCTGGGCCTGTGGAAAGAATTATGTGAAAACAACACTGATAAGGGGATCAGCATTTTCCCTGAAGAGTGGAGACAAAGGGCACGCAAAAAACGTGAGTTTTAGGCCTGCCTGTTCGTTACACCACTGTAAACATATATCGGAGAACCCTGTTTAAATCAGTAGCGCACATTTCACCTTATCAGTATTGATAACCCTTGCACGAATCAGGGTTTTAACATAAGATCCTGTACATTAAAAAATTGATCTGCGGACGCCGGCATCTCGGAAGCAGAGATACAGACAAATGAGCAAACAGAAAGACAATACATTGAATTCACAGGCAGATGATTCGGATAATGAGCAGCACGATACTGTTGACGCCCCAGTGCTGTTCTATAATGATATCGTTATCGAGCACTTCACCAATCCGCACAATGTGGGTGAACTCTTGCCCGATGAAACAGACGGGTTTGCTCTGGTTGGAGACCCGACTTGCGGCGATCAGATGAAGCTTTGGATAAAGGTCGAGGATAATACCATAACGGATATCAGGTTCAAGTCATTCGGGTGCCCCGGTGCAATTGCAACGAGCAGCATGGCCACTGATCTTGCTATCGGCAGAACCCTGGAGGATGCCGCCAGTCTTACCGATGACGATGTAATAAAGGCACTGGGCGGTATTCCCGAGAATAAAAGGCATTGCTCTTTGCTGGGGATTACAGCTCTTCAGCAGGCTATAAACGATTGTCTCCTGAAAAGAATGATCGAACCGGAATAGCCAGGATGATCTACCTTGACCATAACGCAACAACCCCGGTATCAAATGAAGTTCTTCAGGCAATGATGCCTTTTTTTCAGGAGAGTTTCGGCAATGCCTCCAGCTTTTATAAACCGGCCAGGTCTGCCCGTGCTGCAATTGCCGATGCAAGGAATACAGTTGCAGAATGTATCCATGCATCTCCCGGAGAGATAATATTCACAGGGTCCGGTACCGAGGCCGACAATCTCTGCCTCAGGGGTGTGGCAAGGGCCTTTTATGGAAGAGAGATCCATATCATAACGTCATCAATTGAACATCATGCGATCCTGAACACGTGCCGGGATCTTGAAGAGCAGGGAGTAAGAATAACAAGGCTCCCTGCGGACGCCTGCGGCAGGGTTGACCCTGATACGGTTCTGAAGAATATTACCGACAATACCGTGCTTATCAGTATCATGTATGCAAACAACGAGACAGGGGTTATTCAGCCCATCGAGGCTGTCAGCGAGATCGCACGGAAAAAAGGGATACTCTTCCACACCGATGCGGTCCAGGCCTTCGGCAAGATCCCGGTTTCGGTTGAAGACCTCGGTGTCGATCTGATGACGATCTGTGCACACAAGATCTATGGGCCGAAAGGCGCAGGTGCCCTGTATGTCCGAAAAGGCACGGCCATTGCCCCGGTGATCACGGGCGGGATGCATGAGATGGGCATGCGGGCAGGCACCGAGAATGTCCCTGCCGTAATAGGGTTTGCAAAGGCTGCCGAGACAGCGGTTGCATCACTTGATGAGACCTCTGTAAAGGTAGGCCTTCTGAGGGACTCACTTGAGAACAGAATCAAAGAAACCATTGACAGGGTAATCATTCACGGTTCTGAGGCCAGACGTATTCCCAATACCGCCAGTATAAGTTTTGCCGCCATAGACGGAGAATCCATTCTCCTGCATCTGGATCTCAGGGAGATCTGTGCATCGACCGGTTCCGCATGCGCAACAGGTTCATCAGAGCCGTCCCATGTGCTTCGTGCCATGGGTGTCAGCCCCATAGACGCAGCCTCGACGATCAGGTTTTCTCTGGGCAGGTCAAACACATCTGAAGAGATTGACGTCACTGTGAAGGCATTGCAGGAGATAGCAGGCAGACTCAGGAGTATATCCAGTATCCACAACCACTAGGAAAGCGATGCCTTGATCTTGATCTTTGCATCTATGAGGTGCTTGTGGTCGAGGCGCAGCAGGCCGGCAAGATTGTGCACCAGATAGTCTTCATGCTTCTCGAGCCTGCCGTCTGCATAGATCACCATCCAGATCATCTCGATTATTCGGATCTTTTCCTCCAGGCTGTAATTTTTGTTGATCAGGTTCGTGAACTGCCACAGGTCTATGCTCTGCTCGATCTCTTTATGTGCGTCTTCAACAAGGGCAAGCGCATCTTCTTCATCAAGGCTGTATTCGTCTTTCACAATACTGACGATCAGTTCCTTTTCCTCATCGCTGAATTCACCGTCAATAGTCGCGATTTCGAGCAGCAGCGCACAGCTTGCCACACGGATGTCATGCTTGACCTCTTTTTCCGCCTCCGGTGATCCCTTGCCGGCGTCCATACTGAAAAATCTTTTCAATCGTTCTATCATGCATCCCCCGGTAATGAATAACTGTCACGACAATAATGATCTGAGAGAATAATCATTCACTTTCAAGGCTGTCAAATGAAAATCCTAAAAGGATTGGGCTCTGGGCAAAAACGCAAGAAAAAGGTATAAAGAGCGCCTGGCTATCAGGTATTGGATGCAACCCTGATTTTGCAGTTAAAATTTCTGTGGGCGAGGCTTAAGCCTCAATGTTTCAAATTGATGCAAAAACCGCTGTCGGTCCGATGCCTTCATCAGGCCGAAGTGTTGAATACGGCTGCAGGCCGAACTGACGAATATAGCTGTAGGGCCCGATGCCCTCATCGGGCCGAAGCGTATCGGCAGGCAAAAAACCGGAGGAAGAATACATGAAGCTGCCCATATATCTCGACTATAATGCAACCACCCCGCATGACCCGGAGGTCATCCAGGCCATGCAGACCTATCTCGAAAAGGAATACGGCAATCCATCCAGCACTCACTGGTATGGAATAGCGCCGAAAAGGGCTGTGAACAATGCAAGGGCCCAGGTTGCATCACTGCTGAACTGCAGTCCTTCAGAGGTCATCTTCACCGGCTGCGCAACAGAGTCGAACAACCATGCAATAAAGGGCGCGGCACTGTGCGGAAAGACACGAGGAAATCATATAATCACCTCGTCAATCGAGCATCCTGCCGTGCTCGAGGTCTGCAGGCACCTGGCAGGCAGCGGGTTCGAGATCACCATGCTGCCTGTGAGCAGCACAGGTCTCGTTGATGTAAAAGACGTGGAAAAGGCCGTAAGGCCGTCCACGATCCTCATTTCCGTCATGCATGCGAACAACGAGGTCGGGACCATACAGCCTGTTGAAGAGATCGCCCGTCTTGCGCGGAACCGAGGAATCCTGATGCATACCGATGCTGCCCAGTCATTGGGAAAGATCCCTGTGGATGTACAGAGACTGAGCGTGGATCTGCTGAGTATGGCAGGCCACAAGATCTATGCGCCAAAGGGCATAGGAGCGCTGTATGTAAGGGAAGGCGTCGACCTTGCCGTATTCATGCACGGGGCCGGCCAGGAAAGCGGCACAAGGGCAGGGACAGAAAATGTCCTGGGCATTGTCGGCATGGGCAAGGCATGCGAGATCGCCTGCATAGACCTGGATGCGAACATGCATCACATGAAGCGAATGCGGGATATTCTTCACACAGTGATCTTTGAAAGACTCGGCAGAGTAAGGATTAACGGGGATGAACATCTGCGGCTTCCCAACACACTGAACATCTCCTTTGAAGGGCTTGAGGCAAACAGGATTTTAGAGGAGATAGGTCTGGAAGTGGCGGCATCGGCAGGCGCTGCATGTCATTCGGACACTGTGAAGATCTCACATGTCCTGGAGGCCATGCATATCCCTGTGGAATGGGCAATGGGTACGATCCGGCTGAGTACCGGCAGGTTCACCACAGAAAGCGAGATTTCGCACGCAGCAGGAGTGATCGTTGATGCAATAATAAATCTGAGACGCCGGGGATGAGGGTGAAAAGAGGGCACTAGGCATCGGGCGCTGGGGAAAAA
>JAFGTK010000166.1 GCA_016934135.1 Deltaproteobacteria bacterium
GAGGGTGCGGGCCAGAAGTATTTTAAGGATCTTCCGCAGCACAAGGATGCATCAGGAAATATCAAGAAAGGTGATATCGGGCTCTTACTGAAGGAAAAGATTGAAGAGCATTTCCTAGCAAAGAAAACTGTCATCAATATTAAATATATAGATCCCAGCTATGTTATCAGAAGCGTTCCTGCCAATGCAGCTGATTCCATTTTCTGCGGATTTCTCGCTCAGATGGCCGTTCATGCAGGTATGAGCGGTAAAACCGATATGCTTATCGGCTTGTGGAATAATATGTATGTACATATACCTATTGAGTTAAGTGTAAAAAGCAGAAAGAAGATAGATATTGAAGGTCCGCTTTGGATGTCGGTAAAGGAATCAACCGGGCAGCCGATCATGAAAAACTAAGGGAACTTTAAGATTATTCAAAAAGGTAAAGGAGAGAGACATGGAAGACAAGATATTGGACGATGATGATATAATAGATCTTACCGATCTGTTGGAAGAAGGTCAGCCGCCTCAGGATAAAAAGATATCGGACGTCGGTGGGGTATCTCCAGCCAGTGCAAATGAGCCTGATTCCTTTGACCTGGGTAAGGAGATCTCTATGGAATATGATGTTTCCGTAGAGGAGATCGAACACGGAGATGAGAATCTCGATATCGATGTATCTCTTTCCTCAAATGAAGAAGAGGCACTTACTCATGAAAAGGCCCAGGAAGACGATGCCATACAGCTTGAGGATACAGGTGAGAGCCTTGAAAGTGCACTTGATGATGACGCATCTCTTGAGGGTATTGATCTTACAGTCGATGAGCAGGAGATAGTGACGTTGGATGATAAGGAAGACACATTTTCAGTTTCAGAGCAGGACCTTGAGGCAGGCTCAGGTACATCAGAGCTCGATATGCCCGTTCAGGAAGAGGTCTCTGCACAAGACTCTTCTTCAGCAGGACAGGAAGAGGGCATGTTTGATATGGGCGAGGCCTTGACAGATGAGCCGGATAGAATCGTTGCCGAGGACAAAGGTGAAGAATTGCAGGCTGAAGCTGAAACACAGGAACTGCCGCGCATGAACAGTGATGAAGTGATCCGGGAACTCTCCAAGGAGATCCCGAATATTCTTGAGGGGGTAGTAAGGCCGCTTATGGCTGAACTTGTAAAAGAGATCATTACTGTATCAAGAGAGCAGCTGCCCGGTATTGTAGAAAAGGTGATCCGGGAAGAGATAGGAAAGCTAAAGAAACTGGATTCCTGAAATGACTTAAAACAAGGTATATGATTTTTGCCTTTCGCCTCTTTTCATGATATGGAATCTGCAGTTTGCACAAGAGGAGAAGGCAATGCTGGAAAGAGAATACGACCCCAAGGATATAGAGCAGAAATGGTATGATTTCTGGCTGGAAAAGAAATATTTTCATGCCGATGAAAAAGATGGTCAAAAGAAGGCCTATTCCATAGTAATCCCTCCCCCCAATGTTACCGGTGTCCTCCATATGGGGCATGCACTGAACAACACGATCCAGGATATTATGATTCGATACAAACGTATGGACGGATACAATGCACTGTGGATGCCGGGTACCGATCATGCCGGTATCGCCACTCAGAATGTGGTGGAAAGATATCTCACGGAAAAGGGAATGTCGCGCCACGATCTGGGTCGTGAAATGTTTATAGACGAGGTGTGGAGGTGGAGGGAAAAGCATGGCGGTCTTATCATAGGTCAGTTAAAACGCCTGGGTGCCTCCTGTGACTGGGACAGGATAAGATTTACCATGGATGAGGGCCTTTCAAAGGCTGTACGAAAGGTTTTTGTGTCGTTATATGAGGACGGGCTGATCTATCGGAGCGATTATATCGTCAACTGGTGTCCGAGGTGTCACAGCGCCCTGTCGGATCTTGAGGTCGAGCACGAGGAAGAAGAAGGTTTTCTCTGGCATATCAGATATCCCCTTGCAGATGGAGATGGAGAGGTCGTCGTTGCCACAACCCGGCCCGAGACTATGCTGGGAGATACCTGCGTTGCAGTAAATCCCTCTGATGAGAGATATGCTTCCCTTGTCGGCAAAGAGGTTATTCTTCCTGTCATGAACAGGCGGATCCCGATTATTGCCGATCATGTTGTCGATAAGGATTTCGGTACAGGTGCCGTGAAGATAACCCCTGCCCATGATCTTAACGACTATGAGCTGAGTCTGCGCCACGGACTTGAAGTCATAGTAATCATGGATGAATCCGGCATCATGAACGAGAATGCCGGTGTATATAAAGGACTTGACCGTTTTGTCTGCAGAAAGGACCTGGAAGGAGATCTCGAAGAGCAGGGATATCTGATCGACAAGACCCCTTACAAGGTACCTGTCGGCAAATGCTACAGGTGTAAGAGTGTTATCGAGCCGTACCTTTCCAAGCAGTGGTTTGTGAAGGCCGGTCCTCTCGCTAAAGAGGCTATCAGGGCGGTCGAAGAATCCAGGACGCGGATATTGCCGAAGCTGTGGGAAAAAACCTATTATGAGTGGATGTACAATATACGCGACTGGTGCATTTCCCGCCAGATATGGTGGGGGCACAGGATACCTGCCTGGTACTGTGAAGATTGCGAAGAGGTTATTGTAAGCGAGACTTTGCCGGGCAAGTGCACTCAGTGTGGTAGTGAAAATCTCAGGCAGGAAACAGATGTTCTTGATACCTGGTTTTCTTCCGGACTGTGGCCGTTTTCTACTATGGGCTGGCCCGATGATACTCAGACTTTGAAGAAATTTTATCCGACAGACGTACTTATTACCGGATTCGATATCCTGTTTTTCTGGGTTGCGCGAATGATGATGATGGGCATCAAATTTATGGGAGATGTGCCTTTTAAGGATGTATACCTTCATGCCCTTGTTCGTGACGAAAAAGGTCAGAAGATGAGCAAATCCAAGGGTAACATTGTGGATCCCATAGACGAGATGAACAAGTATGGTGCTGATGCCTTCCGTTTTGCCCTGACAGCATTTGCGGCCATGGGCAGGGATGTGAGGATCAGCGACAAGCGTATCCAGGGTTACCGTTACTTTATCAATAAGATATGGAACGCTGGGAAGTTTGTGCTGAGCAATATCGAAGGATTTGATCCGCAGGGTATCACGATAGAGAAAGACAAGCTTAGCCTCGCAGACAAATGGATACTTACAAAACTCAACAAGACTATCGAGGATACTCGGTCTGCACTGGAGGAGTACCGCTACAATGATGCTGCAGATACTCTCTACCAGTTCACCTGGCATACCTTCTGCGACTGGTTCATAGAATTGTCAAAGCCGATGATGACAGAAGTTGGTGCGCCGTATACCAGATGGACGCTGCATCATGTCTTCAAATCCCTGCTCGAGATGCTTCATCCCATTATCCCATTCGTCACAGAGGAGATCTGGCAGTATATGCCAGGAAGGCAAGGAGAATCCATTGTGATTGCCCAGTACCCTAAGGTGAATAATGAATTGAATTTTCCAGATGAAGCATACAAGATGGAGTGCATCAATGACGTTGTCTCAGGTGTTCGAAGCATCCGTGGAGAGACCAATATATCGCCGTCAGTGATGCTCGATGTCGTTTTGAAGGTTAAGTCCAACGACATGGAGGCTCTGGTGGATACGTATCGTGTACTCATTCAGGATCTGGCTAGGGTAAAGAATATCGATGTCATTTCCGAGAATGGAACACGGCCGAAGAAATGTGCATTGGCAGTAACGAGTGAAGTCGAGGTATATGTCCCTCTGGAAGGTGTTATTGACCTTGATAAGGAAAGAGAACGGCTTGATAAACAGATAAATAAGGCCAGAAAGGAACTCGATGCAAAACAAAGAAAACTTACGAATAGGGATTTTCTGGCAAAGGCAAAGAAGGAAATTGTAGAAGAACAACAACGTATCAAAGAAGAACTCGATTTTATGATAGAAAGACTGATCAAAGCGCATTCGCTGCTCGAGGGGTGATGGGCGCCGACTTTGATAGCAGGTTCATAAACGATTATATAGAACTCGATGAGGTTGACTCCACAAACAGATTTGCACTTGATACCGGCAGAGAAGGCCTGCTTGTTACTGCCCGGTCTCAGTTTTCGGGAAAGGGAACCAAGGGGAGAACATGGTTCTCCCCTTGTGGTACGAATCTTTACCTTACCATGACCTTTGGGAAGCCGGATCCGAGGTTTCCTCTTGTTGCCGGGGTGGCTCTGCGTGAGACCGTCTCATTTTTTCTTCCGGACAGTGATGTCTGTATCAAGTGGCCTAATGATATTATTGTCTCCGGGCAAAAGGTATGCGGCATTCTCTGTGAATCCAGAGGAACGATTACTGCCGTAGGTGCAGGCATGAATGTGAATCAGTTGGCCTGGCCGGATGATTTGAAGGATAGAGCAATATCTTTTGCTCAAGTCAGCAAAAAACAATATGAGCTGATTCAGGTAGTAAAGCAGGCTGTATTTCACATCGATCACTGGTTTACCCTTTTTTTTGAGAAGGGCTTCGCGCCCGTCAGACAACGATTTCTCGAATACGGATTACTGAACGGGCATAAGATTTTAACAGATGAAGGGATTGAATGCTGCATAGTGGATCTGAATATGGAGGGACACCTTCTCATCAATGTTTCGGGAAGGTTGAAAACATTGTCCAGCGGCTCCATACATATTGCAAGGTGATCCCGACATCATTTTTCTGATAGCTGCATCCCGACTTTTTCATTTGTGAAAACCTCTATGAACGCAAAGAAAATATGCATCGCAGGGGTTGTCTTTTCCTTACTTGTAACTAAAAATATAGGGAGGAGGAGCGTATGCGACTAGACCGAAATATCAAACAAAAGGTGCATGACCCCTATGATGAAGGTCGTAAGTACTCGGAAGGTACATACTGTCCAGAGTGCCGGGCTCTCTATCAGGGGGGGAGGTGGAAATGGTCGAGAACCAAGGATGTGGCTGGTGAGCCTTGTCTGTGCTCTGCCTGCAGAAGAATCAGGGACAGATTTCCTGCAGGTGAGGTCTATCTGTCAGGAAGTTATTTACATGATCATCGCTTGGAGATATTAAATCTCGTCCAGAATATTATCAAGGAAGGGAAAGAACGCTCACCTTTGAAGAGGGTCATCGATTTTACGGAAGATAACCAGGAAGTATGTGTAAGCCTGACCGACAATCATCTGGCCAGGCATATAGGCGAAGCTGTCTACAAGGCATATAATGGGGAGCTCGATGTAAAGTTTTCTGAGGAAGAGAAATTCGTTCGGCTGTACTGGCACCGGGATGCATGAGACCCTCTGTTATAGTCAACGCAGATGACCTCGGGCTGAGCAGGGAGATCAATGAGGGTGTTCTTAGCGGTCTGAAACAGGGAATAATAACAGACACGTCATTGCTGATAAAGGCACCGCACACGCAACATGCGGTTACAGAACTGAGACATATGGGTCTTGAGTTCTGCGGAATACACATCGATCTCGATGAACGACTGGGTTGGTCTTCACCGGGGAGAGAGCGGATTCCCCGCTTAGAGCTGGTATCATTATTGGAGAGCGGATCTCTGATTGAACAATGCAGAGCCGAAGCAAGATGTCAGATAGAGGAGTTTCTTTCCTGCGGTCTTTACCCTACACATCTTGACACCCACCACCATGTTCATGGGTTTCTCCCTGTCTTTGATCTTCTTGTTGATCTTATGAAAGAGTATAGTATCCCTGCAATGCGGTTCAATCCAAGTGGATACACACTCTTGACGAGAGAGGATATCCCCTTGGACCCAAAGACCTGCGATCTCATGGAAAAGACTCTGATAAACCAGGGTCTTTTCTATTGCAGGGAAATGATCGAAGGTGCAGACAAGATCGAGGATATCGGGACGGAACTTACCGAACTGGTTGTGCATCCATCCCTTGGAGGTGAACACTGGAGAAACAAAGAATATGAAAGCCTTTCTTCTTCCCATTTCCAGTATCTGTTGAAAGACAGAGGCCTTAGTCTTATCAGCTTTTCCGATCTGCTCTGAACTTTCTTATGATTGCAGCTGTCTGTCCAGGACTGAATTTCTCATATACAGTAGAATATCCAGAAAAACCATAAGTGCGTTGAGGCTGTAGAGGAGAACAACCCAGTCAGGATTGAAAAACGTCTTATGCAGGATACCTGCTATGTATCCGGTAAAGACGATTACTAAGAAAACGCCGCTTTTCCCTTTTGACGTTCTTGAGATATAAGATTTGTAAATGGATGACGGCCATGCTGCCCCGAAACAGAGCAGCATGGTAACTTCGAATATACTCATAATAGGGATGTCATCCTGATGCAGTTTTAATTCATGTGATCAGGATATGTCTATACTGCGCCTGCCATTTTGAAAATGGGCAGATACATTGCAACAACGACAAATCCGATAATGCCCCCAAGGAATACCATTAGCATGGGCTCAAGAGCGGAGGTCAACGCATCGACCGCAGCATCCACCTCTTCATCGTAGAAGTCGGCGATCTTTGAGAGCATCTGATCCATAGCGCCGGTAGCCTCTCCTACTGATATCATCTGGACCACCATGCCGGGGAATATACCGGTCTGCTCCAGGGGCTCCGACATGGAGCGTCCTTCGCTTATGGCTGACCGTACCGAGCGTATGGCATTTTCCACAATCACATTCCCTGCTGTCTTTGAAGTGATTTCCAGACCGTCCATAATAGGGACACCCGATGATATCATGGTTCCCAGGGTTCTTGAGAACTTCGCCACAGCAACCTTTCTGATGAGTGGGCCGAAAATGGGCAGTTTCAATGCAATGGTGTCGAGATAAAACCTTCCCTTTTCCTGTTTGCCAAACCATTTGAAACCAATGATCAGGAGTATGATAACACAGAGCATCACGTACCAGTAGTTCCTGAAGAAATGACTCAAATCTACCACAAGCTGAGTTGGCCCTGGCAGAGCGGCTCCGAACTGTTGGAACATGTCCTGAAAGGTGGGTATAACAAAGAGCATAAGAACTGAGACTACGCCGAATGCGACGCACAGCACGATAATGGGGTAAGTCATGGCGCTCTTGACTTTGTTTTTGAGTGCCTCGTTTTTTTCCATATACACTGCAAGTCTGTTGAGAACGGTATCGAGTACACCGCCGATCTCTCCGGCAGCAACGAGATTGACATAGAGGTTATCGAACACTTTGGGGTGTTTTCCCAGGGCATCTGCAAAGGTGCTTCCTCCCTCGACATCCTGCTTGATCTGGCCCAATATTTTTTTCAGTGAAGGGTTTGGCTGTTGTGAAGCAAGTATATCAAGACACTGCACAAGCGGGAGCCCTGCATTTATCATGGTGGCGAATTGTCGGGTAAAGATGACGATATCTTTTGTCTTTACCTTCTGTTCAAAAAGGGTAATCTGCTTGGGCTTACCTTTGACTTTTGTAGGAAGAATGCGCTGGCGTCTGAGCAGCATGGTGGCTGCCGACTTGGTGTCAGCCTCTATCTCTCCCCTTTTTATATTTCCGTTCGCGAGTTTGCCTTCCCATACAAAAACAGGCATGGTTTATCTCCTCTCCTTCATATTCATACCCAATCCTCTCTGCTGGTTCGGTGATGCCATCATCTGCCTGAGTTCTTCCGGGTCCATAGACCAGCCCAGTGCATCATCAAGGGATATGAGTTTTCGAGCAAAGAGGTTGAACAGAGACTGATTCATGGTTTGCATACCGTGTTTTGTCTGCCCCACCTGCATCTGTGAGTAGATCTGATGGATCTTGTCCTCCCGGATCAGGTTCCTGATTGCAGGGGTCGTTATCATGAGCTCTGAGGCGAGCACCCGCCCTTTTCCGTCAGCTCTCGGTATAAGCTGCTGCGCCATGACAGCCTCGAGTACGAAGGAAAGCTGTGCACGTATCTGAGACTGCTGATGGGCAGGAAAGGCATCTACTACACGGTTAACGGTCTGTACCGCTGAGTTGGTATGGAGCGTTGCAAATACCAGATGCCCGGTTTCCGCGATGGTCAGTGCTGCCTGCATGGTTTCCAGGTCCCTCATCTCTCCGATGAATACGATGTCAGGGTCCTGGCGGAGTATGTATTTCAGGGCTCTGGTAAAACTCTTGGTGTCAGCGCCTACCTCTCTCTGATTTACGATACATCCTTTATGCTTGTGAACGAATTCGATAGGGTCTTCGATGGTTACGATGTGATCCCGTCGTTCGATATTGATCTTGTCAAGACATGCCGCCAAGGTAGTTGACTTGCCGCTTCCAGTCGGTCCGGTTACAAGAACAAGGCCCCTGGGAAGGGATGTGAGGTTGCCTACAACACCAGGAAGACCAAGATTTTCCAGAGGCACAATATCATATGGTATCATTCGGAAAACACCTGCCAGAGCTCCCCGCTGTATGAAGATATTGGCCCTGAAACGTGCGATCCCCTTTATGCCGAAGGAAAGGTCGAGTTCCTGTTCCTCTTCGAACTTGTGTTTTTGCGCCTCAGTGAGTATCGAATACAGGATCTGCCTCGTTGCCTGGGGATCGAGAGGCGGAACATCCAGGGGATAGAGTTGTCCGCGAACACGTATCTGAGGAGGAGAAGCAGTTGTTATATGCAGGTCTGATGCGCCTTTTTCAACCATTGTCTTTAATAGATCGTATATGCTGTGCTCCAATGGGTCCTCCTGTTAATCAGCCATTGTTGTTCTCAGTATCTCGGAGACAGAGGTGACCTGTTCGAGAACTTTCGTCAGTCCGCTCTGTCTCAAACTCTTCATCCCTTGATTGATAGCCTCGTTCTTGATCTCAGTGGAAGATGCCCCCATGAGTATCAGTTCTTTTATCTCTTCCGAGACAGGCATGACCTCATATAAGGCTATCCTTCCTTTGAACCCCGTATTGCCGCATACTGAACATCCTTTTCCAACAAAGCACTTAGCGGTCTGTGCGGTTTGAGGATCCATGCCCATCTGAATGAGTGTTTCGACAGAGGTGTCGTCCTGTTCCTTGCACTCCTGGCAGATCTTACGTGCCAGTCTCTGAGCCACGATAAGGTTTACTGAAGAGGCTACAAGGAAAGGTTCTATACCCATGTTCAGGAGTCTGTTAATAGTGGACGGGGCATCATTGGTATGGAGGGTCGAAAGCACAAGGTGTCCGGTCAGTGCGGCCTTTATCCCGATCTCTGCTGTTTCGAAGTCCCGGATCTCACCGACGAGGATAATATCAGGGTCCTGGCGCAGGAATGATCTCAGTGAAGAGGCAAATGTGAGGCCTATCTCTTCATGCATCTGCACCTGGTTTACCCCTGCAAGGTTGAACTCCACAGGGTCTTCGGCTGTTGATATATTCCGGTCGATCTGATTGAGTTCGGAGAGCGCGGAATAAAGGGTCGTGGTCTTTCCTGACCCTGTCGGTCCGGTTACGAGCACCATTCCCCAGGGTTTATAGATGCCTTCCTTGAAATTACTCAGTGCCGATTCTTCAAAACCGAGCTTTGTCATGTCGAGCTGCAGATTGGACTTGTCCAGTATTCTCAAGACCACCTTTTCCCCAAAAAGAGTAGGGAGAACGGATACACGGAATTCCACTTCTTTTCCGCCCTGTATCCTCAGCTTTATACGTCCGTCCTGAGGCAGCCTTCTTTCGGCGATATCAAGCTTGGACATGATTTTCAACCTTGATACCAGCGCGTTTTTCAGCCTTAGAGGAGGCTTCATGGCCTCGTAAAGCATGCCGTCTATCCTGAAACGGATACGCATGAACTTTTCGAACGGTTCAATATGGATGTCGCTCGCCCCTTTTCTTATGGCATCTACAAGGGTGAGGTTTACCAGCTTTATAACAGGGGCCTGATCAGCCTCTTTCTCCAGATCTCCGACATTTACCTCATCACCATCTCCTGCGATCTCAATCGAGCCCTGCTCATCCGCCATACTGCTGAGTGCATCATCGAGTGATGCAGACTGATCATAGAAGTTGTCCAAAGCCCATTTAAGTGATTCTTCCGAGGTTACATAGACTTCTATGGAATACCCCGTGAGGAACTTGAGATCGTCCACGGCAAAGATGTTGGTGGGGTCGGTCATGGCCACCTTCAGTGTCGAGCCGGTCCGTTCAAAAGGAATAGCATGATATTTCTGCACGATATTGGCAGGGATAAGCTTGACAATATCCGGATTCGGATTCTTGCTTTTTAGGAGAACAGATGGGAGCCCATACTGTTTGCCGAGAAAATCAACAAGCTGTTCCTCGGTCAGATGGCCGAGCTTGACCAGCTGGGACCCAAGCCTCGTACCCGAGCTCTTCTGTGCTTTCTGGGCTTCAAGAAGTTGCTCAGGAGTTATAAGGGCGTTCTTGATTAGTTGATCACCTATTCGTTCATTTGCCATACAACACCTTGCTAATGACTATCGGCATCTGCATGTTGTGACTTTAGAGAAAGCATATATCCTGAATTATTATTGTAGCCGGTTGTAATCATTGTATCTATCAGGTACTATTTCTGTATGTCCAAGTTGTCCTGACAATAAACAATACAATTCATATCCTTGGTAGATGGTCATGTTCTTATTGCTTTGAGTTATGATTTAAGTGTCAGGGTTCTTATGCTTCATTTTCTTCCTCATATTCTCGATCGAGATTACTTCAGCAGGGATAGTCTTGGTTATTTTTGTCCTTTTCTGATCATATAAGCCTGGTTTTGAAAGAGGGACAATCCTTACGGGCAGATCCTTCATGGTGAAGGAAGAGCCCTCCAGATATTCTTTTCTCAATATCCAGGTAGTTTCCTGTACAGGGAAACTCAGGAAAAGAAGACGAACCTGAAACCAGTGGGATTTTATGTCCCTGGTTATATCTTCAATCCGTGCATACACAGACGGTTTGTCATCGATATAAATTGCTACTATATCACCAATACCGGCCATGCGCTGTATGTAGCATATCTGTCAGATCATATCCAGCTGTGAATGGAGGATCGTTAAGATGACTGATATTGTATGAAAAACCCTGCCATGCTATGTAATATCTCATGACCGGAGAAGACTCTTTAAGATTTGAGTAAAACAATGATTAAATATTTTCAGTGAGTCAGACGAGGAATACAGGGTAATGCAAGAACACATACTTTTTGTGGATGATGAAGAATTTATTCTGGACATAGCAGAGTCTATCTTTGCTGAGGAAGGGATAGAGATCCTTACTGCAAAAAATGGCGAAGAGGCCCTGGAAAAGGTAAGGAATCACGAGATAGCAGTTCTTGTGTCAGACAATCATATGCCTGGAATGATGGGCCTGGATCTTCTTTCCAGGGTGAAAATTCTCTCTCCTGATACAGTAAAGATATTAATGACAGGTTTTGCCGACCTGGAGACAGCCATTGATGCAATAAATAAGGTGGAGGTTTTCCGTTTTATCGTTAAACCCTGGGAAAACACCCAGCTGGTTGAGCTGATAAAGGATGCACTGAAAAGATACCGTCTGATCAAATCTATTATCAAAGGGGATGAATCAACCATGCTTTCTCTTGTTCATGCCCTTGAACTCAAAGATCCGTATACAAAAGGACATTCCGTACGGGTTGCACGATATGCTCTTATGATAGCTGAGTATATGAATCTCTCTAAAGAAAACAGCTCGGCGATACGTAACGGCAGTTGGCTCCATGACTGCGGCAAGATCGGTGTTTCAGAGAATATTCTCAATAATGAAGGGCCTCTTGATGATGCAGAGATTCATATTGTCCGCAATCATCCCATGTGGGGGGCAGAGGTCGCCCGTCAGGCAAGACTTTCAGACGTTATTGTGAACATTATTCTTTCACATCACGAACGCTATGATGGAAAAGGGTATCCTTCCGGGCTTAAGGGGGATGCTATCCCTGTTGAAGCGAGAATAGTCGCTGTGGCGGATATCTATGATGCCCTTACGACTGAAAGGCCCTACAGAAAGGCATATACTGTCGACAAGGCGCTCGAGATGCTTATATCAATGAAGGGTAATGTCCTTGATCCTGATATTGTAGATATCTTCTCCTGTCTTGTTAAAGATATCAGACAATAACAACTGAGTTGTCAGAATCTCCAAAGGGCGTGCGCACATATTTATCTGCACAATCGTCATTCTCCCAGGTGTCGCCGTCAAGGAGGTAGCGGAACTGGTATTCATGACCTTTTTCCAGATTTACCGTCAGGTTGAATACACCATCCTTAACGGGTTTCATAGGGAGCGCCTGTGTATCCCAGTCATTGAACTCGCCTACGAGAAATACTCTCCCGGCAGATCCGGTCATATGCTTGTTAAGAGTAAAGGTTACCTTGCAGACAGGTTTGCTTTTAAGATACTGTTTCTTTATGCTCATCCTATCCTCCTTATATGATATAAAATATGCACTTGAGGCCTTTATCCAAGATTGATCATTATCTAAAATATCACACAGGAATTCCGAGTCAATATCCTTTTACCCATGAATGCGCATTTGAGGCAGTAACGTGGATCCGGGATGGTTTTCCAGGCAGCTCAAGGGCTAGGTAATGCATGACCGAGGGTCATGGCTGCAAAAAAGATCTAAGCGGCATGACCTGTTGCTGATGCAATAATTAATTTTTTGGTTTATCCCCTTTGCTCGATCCCGTTCCAATATCTCTCTTCGATCTCTTTCTTGTGCATCTTACCGTCGATATGTCTGGGGAGAGATTTGACGAATTCAATATGCTTCGGGATCTTATAACCTGTCATGGCAAGATCTTTACAGTGCCGGATAATATCATCTTCCTTTACGATACCGCCTTCTTTGAGCTGGATCACTGCAGCTGGAACCTCACCAAGCTCCTTGTCCGGATATCGTACTACTGCGACATCAAAAACAGTCCTATGCTGTTTTATGGCAGCTTCGATCTCATTGGGAAAGATATTGACCCCGCCGGAGATGATCATTTCCTTTTCTCTTCCGGTGAGATAGAGAAATCCATCTTCGTCAAAATGTCCTTTCAGGCCGTCGTCAAACCAGGTTTCACCATCGATCACACTGAATACACTGTCGAGTTTTTCCGATGATCCGACATAGTTGAGGCTTATCGTGGTAAGGCTTCTGGTAAGAATATTACCATCCTGGTATGGCTCGCACCAGGTTTTAGACTCCTTGTCATAGACTTTTGTGCATGCGCATCTGATCTTTCCGACGCTTGCATAGCGCTTCGGGTTTTCTTCGTAGTCCCCGGGCAGGAGAACGGATGTCACAGCTGTTTCTGATGACCCGTAGAATTCGGTAAAGACATTTTTTGTACATCCCTGCTGTTTGAAAAAGTCATTTGTCGCCCTTTTCAATTCAGGGGTTGCAGGTGCGGCAGCGCAGATAAGGGTTTTCATGGAACTGAGGTCGTATCTGGTTTTAATGCTGTCTGAAAGGGTAAGGATCATCTCCAGCATGGTGGGTACGACAAAGACCCAGTTTATCCGTTCGTCCTCGATGATCCTCAGGAACTCCACTGGATCGAATTTCTTCATGGGGATGCCTGTGCCGCCGAGCAGGATAAAGGGTACCCAGCCTGCAATCGA
>JAFGTK010000167.1 GCA_016934135.1 Deltaproteobacteria bacterium
AACCACACTGGCTATGCCTGCTCCGGTAATGGTAGCAACAACCTCGGAAACATCCTTGTATGCCTCCGGTATTTCCTCGGCAAGGGTACCGCGCGATGCAGCCATGGCACGGATATTTTTCTGCTTCAGCTCATCGAGGATGGATCTGCCTTTTGAAATCTTTTTTGCCTGGCGCCTTGATAGCAGCCGTCCTGCCCCATGGCACGCGCTGAAAAAGGTTTCCCGGGAATTGTCGGCCCCTGCGAGAATAAAGGACATCCTGCCCATGTCCCCCGGTACAAGCACGGGCTGACCGGTTGCCCTGAACCTCTCGGGCAGCCTGGGGTCAAAGGGAGGGAAGGCCCTTGTCGCACCTTTACGGTGAATGCACACATCCATTTTCTCACCTTTGAAGGTAATGCTCTCTTTCTTTGCAATATTGTGGCAGCAATCGTACAGAAGACTCATGCCCAGCCGTTCATACCCTTTGCCGAAGATCCCTTCAAAGGTCTGCCGGATCAGGAAGGTGATAAGCTCTCTGTTTACAAAGGCAAAATTAGCCGCAGCAGCCATTGCCCCCCAGTATGACCTGCCCTGGGCGCTTGAAAAGGGTGCACATGCAAGCTGTCTGTCGGGAAGATCGATCCTGTTTTTGACAACGGTGGCCAGCATGGAATGGACATAGTCGTCGCATATCTGATGGCCAAGGCCGCGGGACCCGGTATGGACAAGAACCACTATCTGATCCTGGAACAGGCCGAAGGACCTTGCTGTTTCATGGTCAATGATCGCATCCACCACATCTATTTCAAGAAAATGGTTCCCGGAGCCCAGGGTACCCAGCTGGGGCATGCCTCTTTCGATCGCCCGGGAGGAAACCATATCCGGATCCGCCCCTTCAATGCATCCCCTGTCTTCGTGTGCGTCAAGATCCGCTGCAGGTGCAAACCCTTTCTTTACCGCCCATGACGCACCTTTTACAAGTACCTCATTGAACTCCTTTTTTCCCACCTGAAGGCCCTTGTTGCTGGACCCAACCCCTGCAGGGATGTTCCGGTAAAGCCCTGCAAGAAGGCGCTCGACAACCGGGGATACTTCATGAACTGAAAGAGAGGTGGTTATGCAGCGGATACCGCAATTGATATCATAGCCCACGCCTCCGGGAGATATGATGCCGTCGGCAGTGGAAAATGCAGCTACCCCGCCGATGGGAAACCCGTAACCCCAGTGGATATCGGGCATTGCAAGAGAGGGACCGATTATTCCGGGCAGGCAGGCAACATTGGCGACCTGCTCGATGACAGCTTCCTTGCCCAGAGAGCGTTCTATGTTTGCATTCGCATACACAATACCTGTGGTACGCATGGGCGGGGTTCGAGAGATCTCCAGGCGATAAGGATCGATTCGTCTAATTCTGATTCCTTCCACCACGGCTCTTACCTCAGGTATCAAATATAATGGTCGCCTGAACATGATTGTCAACCTCTTGTATATCGAGGTTGTGGTAGGTAACCGCCTTGATCTCCTTCTTGAGTCCGGTCGGGGCATAAATTCCTGCAACCTCGGCCTCCAGACCTGTCTCATGTATACGGACAACCTTGAGGGAAAAAACCCGCAGATCCTTAACTTCTATGAGATAGAGGAGTTCCTGAAGCCACCTCACCAGCGTATCTGCAAGGTCGAGCCCTTCAATGGTTATGTCCTGGTGTTTCAAACCTTTATCAGGGCACTTTGCACCCAGGATATCTATGAGGGCATAGGCCGCCTCTTCAAAAAGGCCTTTTACGTCAACAGTTACGATGTGTATTCCGATATCAGCCGTATGATCGATAAAACGGTATGTCACGGGATTACCCTCAAAAAAATCGGATTCGACCTGACTCCTTGAGCCTGCTTTTCAATTCGACGAGCGCCTTTTTCCTGTGGCTGCGATCGTTCTTTTCCTCAGGCGAGAGCTGTGCAAATGACCTTCCCGAGGCCGGATCGAGGAACACCGGGTCGTATCCGAAACCTGAATCACCTGCGGGTTTATCCAGTATCTGCCCGACGTACTCCCCCTGAGCCAGAACAACTTCTCCATCCGGGAAGGCCAGGGCAACAACACAGATAAACCGGGCACTCCGGTCTTTGACCCCTTTGAGAGAATCGAGCAGAAGCGTATAGTTTTCCTCGTCTGTCGCATTCTCCCCTGCAAACCGGGCAGACCTGACACCTGGACGCCCCTTAAGGACATCGACGCTGAGGCCTGAATCGTCTGCCAGACAAGGATATCCCGAGGCTTTACACCATGCACGGGCCTTGATTAATGCGTTTTCTGCAAAGCTTTGTCCGTTTTCTTCGACATCGAGTACGATATTGATATCCCTCGGGGTAAGGATGGATAACCCCGGCACATCAAGGATTCTTGTGATTTCCCGTATTTTCCCCGGGTTTGTTGTTGCAACGAGTATGATCATCTCATATTCAGTGAACGGTTCTGTATCTCCATAAGCTGCCCTATTCCTATCTGGGCAAGATTTACCAGAGAGATCATCTGATCTTTGGAAAAAGACTCTCCTTCTGCGGTCCCCTGTACCTCAATGATACTTCCGGAGCCCGTCATAACCACATTCATGTCCACATCCGCACGGGAGTCTTCCTCATAGTTCAGGTCCAGAAGGAGCTGGTCCTCGATGATACCCACGGATATTGCTGCCACCTGCTCTTTGATGGGATCTTTGGCAATGATCTGCTGCCTGAGAAGATTATTCACCGCTTCCCTTAATGCCACGTATGCACCGGTAATGGAAGCTGTCCTGGTGCCGCCGTCTGCCTGCAGGACATCGCAGTCAAGCCATATGGTCCTCTCGCCCACCTCTTCCAGACTCACTGCGGCGCGCAATGATCTGCCGATAAGCCTCTGGATCTCGTGCGTCCTGCCCTGCTGCCTTCCGCGGGAAGACTCGCGCATCGATCTGGTATTGGTGGAAGAAGGAAGCATTCCGTATTCAGCTGTAATCCATCCGGTTCCGCTGTTTTTCAGGTGTGGAGGCACCTTGTTTTCCATGTTCGCAGCGCAGAGCACTTTCGTATCCCCTATCTCGATAAGGCATGAGCCGAGCGCGTGTTTGCAGTATCCCCGTGTGATCCTTACATCTCTTATCTGATCGGTTTTTCTCTGATCGAAACGTCTTATTACCTTGGGTTTTGAAATACCTTTATTTTTCAATAATTCTTCTATGGAAGCCATGGAAATACCCCGTATAATTTTGATTCCGGCAATACTACGGGGAGATAAAACTAAAGTCAACTCATTAAGGAATTATACAGTACCGATCAAAAGCCCCCAAAAAATGAAGTTCCCCGCAATAAGCTATTTATTCCTCCCCCCTCACCTGTGTCCTCTCCCCGGGAGAGTGGAGATAATGTATCCCCTCAGCTTTTCTGAGGGGGATCTTCTGATTGAAGACAGCCTTGAATATTGAGGGGTATGAAAAATCCCCGGACTGTGGCATGATGCACGCGAGGGGATAATTCATCGCGGATTATTAGACGCTTGACACATTTTCATATACTCAGGTAAACCCTCATATTGATTCGGAGGTTAAAAGAGGTGAGATCCATTCAATCCATTGTGCTTCTCATAGGCGTCATCCTGTGCGGCCTCATCCTTTTATGCCCTCTCGCGATCGAACCTGTACCCTGGAGAAGTGAGATATGGCTTTATCAGGCCATTGTGGACATGCACAAAGGCATGCATCTCATACCGTCACTCAACGGACTTCCTGTCATCGGCCAGAACCCTGTAAACATTATCCTGCTGTCTCTGTCCGGGCTGACAGACATCTTTTCTCTTCGTATTGTCAGCATCCTTCTGGGGTGTATTGTGGTTTCCGTGGTGTTCGTCATGTCATCTTCCCTGTGGGACATGAAGTCTGCGTTTCTGTCGAGCCTGCTTACCCTGACGAGCCTCGGATTCATTCTGACCCACAGCACCCTCAATACCTGGTTCATTCCCAGCAGTCTGATTATAATCGCCTTTGCCTTGTTATCCCTGGCTTATATAAAAGAATCGAGTACATGGTGGTATATCCCGGCATATATTTTTGCAGGCATTTCGACCATTACAGGCGGATGGTCTTACCTGGCCTTTTTTGCATTCAGCACAATCTTCCTGATCCTGCTCGATCTTTCCCCGAAGAGGTTCCTCAGAATACGGGCCATAACCGGAATCGTCATCATAGCGCTTATCCTGATCTCGGTGTATCTCACCTACAGAATAATTGCAGGGCACGCCCTTGCGTCTTCCCTGTTTCCCGACTTCGAGAACACAGGTATGTTTTCGCGTCTCTGGGTGCTCGTAAAGTACTCGCTTCCCTGGTTTATCCTGGTCATACCGGCATGGATACATGCAGAAACTACCGGAGACCAGGGGGTATGGAGAACCCTTCTCCCTGCAAAGATCGCCTTTGTCATGGGAGCGGCAATTCTGCTGTTTTCCCCTGATTATCATGAAGGGTATGCAACAATCGGCATCCCATTTTTATGCATGCTGACAGGCTACTGGATGGCGCATGGTTTCATACTTCCTGAAAAACTGGAACCGGCACGGAACATATTTCTTCTTCTCACAGGAGTGGTCCTCCTGGGGTCTGCCATAGCGGCAGTATCCATCAATCCCCTCAAAACCTTCTCGATAACCGTACCCGAGGCAATACCCATTGTCTTTTTCATCATAGCAGGCCTGTTTATGCTCTACCTGGTGAAAAAACGCTTCACATCGGCAATAATAACCCTGTGCATAGGCTCTGTTTTTGTGCTGGTGTGGTCCATGGCCCTAGTGCAGCTGCCTGGCAGGACAGAAGAGCCTTTAGCCGCTGTAAAGGAAATGACCACATATTCGCCGCTTCTGGTATACCGGGATGATCTAATGATGAGAGGATATGTCGAGCATGCAGGGATACGGCCTATTGTCGTGGGCAGGGAGGTCGTTCCCATAGGAGAAAGCGCATACCTTGCCGCAACAACGGACGACCTCGATGATCTCATGGAAAGGCTCAGCTCTAAAATGCATACAGACCTGATCACATCATACAAAGACGGCGAGACCTTTGCCCTTATCAGGCTCTCTATGCCCGAGTCAGTGCAGTAACCGGAAAACCCTTACATGCCGTGCCTTTTCTTCAAGAGATCGAGTATATCGATCAGTCTGGACTTCAATTCACTCTCTTGCAATTGAGGGATCGCATCTTCAAACATCTCCACAGCTTTGGGGATATCCCCCATACTGTTGTATGCCATGCCGAGATCTCTCAGCAGAATCGGCCTGTCCCCGGCCATCTTTTCAGCCCGGCTCAAATACACATAGGCCTGATCCCTGCGGTTCATTTTCCACGATGAGAACCCAAGCCGGTAATAATACTGGGCTTCAGATTCCGGATTGGGCACCTTGCCTTCGCGCATCAGCTGCGAATAAAGCAGATAGGCATTTTCATAGTCGCCCTTTCCCCAGTAAGCCAGTGCAAGGCCCATCTCGGCCTTAGGCAGATCCGGTTTGAGCTTGATTGCCTGCTTATAGTTGTTAATGGCATTTTCGTACTGCTTCATCATCACCTGCGCTAGGGCAAGGTTGCTGATGGCGAGGTAATCATACGGCTTGGCCTTGATGGCTGCAAGGCACAGCTCCTGAACCTCGCGGAACCGCCTCTGACCCAGGTATATTGCCGAGAGATTTACATTTGCAGGTGATGAATCAGGGTATTTCGCCAAGGCGTCTTCCCATAACACCTGTGAATTCTGCCAGATATCGTTGCGTTCATACGTCATATAGGAATAGGAGGCCGTCACAACGCAGAACAGTGCACAGGCAACGAGCAGGGGAAATTCAGGGGAGAGTCTTCCCGGAGACAATCTCCAGCGCCACAGCCGCGCAATCCCGAACCCGAGAAGAACACACCAGCTGAGCGATGAAAGAAGGGCATACCTGTCGGCCATGATCTGCGAGATTGGAAAGATATGCGATACAGGCAGGAGAAAAAAATAGAACCAGGCAACGAATATGGCATATATATATCTCTTCATAAAATATGCTGCCACACCGCTTGCAATGAGCATCACATTCAGCGCTGCAAACATCCATGCCTGCCATGCATGGATATCCGTAAAGAGCGCTATGGGATAGTCGGCGGAATAGTTGATGGTAAACCCGATAAGCCCGAGATAGTTGATAAGGATCTGGGACACTGCAAAGAGATTTGTCCAGAAACTGCCGCCATGATATGGTTTTACCCCGCCTACCTGGTACATGACGCTTAAAAGCCTGACGACCATGGGAATTGCCACAAGCAGCATGGGGATATACAGCATGAGCCTCTTTTTCCAGAATGAAGGCTGCCTCTGATGTGATTGAAGCGCAAGATCGATCACGAACATTACGGCCGGGATCATCACTGCCGTGGGTTTCGACAGGATGGCCAGCACAAGGCTGATCAAACTTATCAGGTAGTATTTCCAGTGATAGGTTCTTGCGCGGACAAAGGCCCAGAGACTGATAAAGGTAAACAGCCCCAGCAGCGGTTCCTTTCTGGCATAGAGCCAGGCAACACTCTCCACATGGACCGGATGCACGGCAAAAAGCACTGATGCAATGCATGCCCAGATAAAACAGAATTCATGATCGTCGGAAAACGCCTTGAAGAGTTCCAGAAGAAATAGCCAGCAGGCAAGGATCATAAGGATATACAGAACAATACTGTGCAGGTGCATGCCGAAAACCACGTCAGCGATTCCCCCGCCCCAGAGTTCGAAATCGAGCATATAGGTGAGATCACGAATGGGCTGATATGTCCCGCCTCCGTTGAAAGACATGACCTTTTTAAGATTGTCCATGTTTATGTCATGGATCGCGGTACGTTTGAAGAGTGCCGGGTCATCCCAGTTTGTCGCTTCGTTATCGAGGATGTTGAAATACAGGCCGAAAACAAACACAGCCAACAGGAATGCAACAATATAATATCTATTTTTATTATTCACCTTGTCTTATCCTTTCAAAACGCTGTTCCCGCCGATTGTCTTACATCGGAAAATTCAAGACACAGGGTATGTTATGAAGGGAAACACCATGCTGAGCGAGTTTTGTAGATTCCCATATGCCGGCACGATACCATCTTATGAAAATACTCTCAACATCCAAGTACATCGCTGCATGCGAAGTGTTTTATATCCGGACTGGATGGTATATCCTCCTTCATTCTCCCCTTACCATGCTCTGCACCTCCGGTTCATCTCCCTATCGGAACCGGGGCGCACTGGCATGAGATTTTCTGTACAAAAGCCTGCCCGGTTGCTATAGTGCAGGTCACCTATCTTCCTGGGAGGCATTCATGATCGTTTCACAAAACATGGTTTCATATATGGAAAAATCTTCCTGGATCCGCAGGATGTTTGAAGAGGGTGCCAGGCTCAAGGCCATTCACGGGGCAGACAATGTATTCGATTTCAGCCTCGGAAACCCGGACATACCCCCTAAGAAAAAGGTCCTTCAAACCATGGCGGATCTATCGCAGAGCATGTCGCACGGATACATGCCCAATGCCGGTTTTGCAGATGTACGCGAAACCGTTGCAGCATATGCATCCGCACAGAACGAGGTATCCCTTGCAGCGGACGACATCATCATGTCCTGCGGTGCAGGCGGAGGCCTCAATGTGGTGCTTAAATCCGTAATCGATCCCGGCGATGAGGTCATTGCGCTTTGCCCGTATTTTGTCGAATACGGGTTTTATGTGCAGAACCACGGGGGCACACTGGTAACTGCATCATGCACAGAGGATTTTCTGCCGGACATGGAAAACATCCGCAGGGCAATTACAGCAAGGACAAAAGCCATTATCATCAATTCCCCGAACAACCCCACAGGAAGAGTATATCCTGAAAAGACCCTTGTCATGCTGCAGGATCTTCTCAGGGAACATCCCCGCATTCTTGTGATCTCGGACGAACCGTACAGAAAACTCGTCTATGATTCCACTGAGCCGCCTTCGGTATTGAAGCACATCCCCAACTCTGTCGTGGTCACCTCTGCATCGAAAGAACTCTCGCTTGCAGGGCAGCGTATAGGATACATAGCCGTCAGCCCCAGTATCCCTGGCAGGGAAAAACTGATCGGGGCCATGATACTTGCCACGAGAATCCTGGGTTTCGTAAACGCACCTGCCCTGATGCAGAAGGTGTTTGCCGAATGCATTCACGACAGTGTCGATATATCTGCCTACAGGTCCAGGAGGGATCTGCTCAAAGGGATACTCGATGAAGCAGGGCTATCCTATGCACCGCCTGAGGGGACATTCTACCTCTTTGTGAAATCCCCTGTCTCAGACGATGTTGCATTCTGCAATGCGCTGCTCAAAGAGAAGATACTGGCTGTTCCGGGTACGGGGTTCGGGCATTCAGGCTATGTGCGTTTTGCCTACTGCATAGACGAGTCAAGCATAAGGAGGTGTAGACCCGGTATCCTTCGTGTAATGTCGGATTTCCCTTCATAACCGGGCCCAGCATTTCTAATTTATACCTAAACTAGAAGGGGATATCGTCAAACTCCTGGACATCATTGCCGGCGCTGTCATCGTTGCCCCTGCTGTCATTCGATCCGTATCCGCTGTCCTGGTCGTTATCAGAGAACCCTCTGGCATTATCGGCCGGCGTCAGGATCTGCATGGCGTTTGCAACGACCTCGGTTGTATATCTTTTATTACCGTCCCTGTCATCCCATGCACGGGTCTGAAGCCTGCCTTCGACATATGCCTGTTTCCCCTTGGAAAGCAGCTTCGCGCAATTCTCGGCCAGTTTACCCCATGCGACTATCCTGTGCCACTCGGTACGTTCCTGTTTTTCGCCGTTCTGATCTGTCCAGTTCTCGTTTGTTGCCATGGTGAAGTTTGTCACGGCCCTGCCGTTCGGAGTGAACCTCATCTCAGGATCTTTCCCGAGCCTGCCAATCAAAATGACCTTATTTACTGACCCCGCCATAGAGTTTTCCTCCTGTGAAATGACAAAAGATTTTCATCACCTAAAAAAGGTGTATCCGTAGATTATATATTACCTGCCATGGATAACTATCCTTTTTTCGATGATACGGTCATCCTATCCGAAATAGATCTTTAGCACAACCCCTGTCTTCACACATAGGATTCAGGGGTTCAACATAGGAGAACCCCATGCTATAAGCTGCGTGGAAATGGCAGTGAGAGTACCGGCACCTGCTTTATCACCGTATAAGGCATTGCATGCAACATACCTCGTATTGTATAAAGTGCTATCAAAGGTCGGCGTGCTTTTTAATATCAAGAGCGAAGCAAAGAATATAGCGCAGAGAAAACCTGATCTTGTCCTTACCATAGGTACACC
>JAFGTK010000168.1 GCA_016934135.1 Deltaproteobacteria bacterium
ATCATAAACCGTAAATACTCGCCAAGTACAACCTTGGGGGGCGCAGCAAGGTCGCTGAATGCATAGCCTATAGTATCGAAGTAGTTCACGTTTTTTGGTGAGCCGGTTGTTCCGCCGGTGTAGGGGTTGAGTGCGACCATGAAATGCGTGTCGGGCATCCGGTTTGACGAACCGGCAAGCAGATCCTCATAGGTAACCATGCCTGGTTGTTTGTTTCCTCCTACAATAATATAGTGTTCTATGCTCGGCAATCGGTGTCTCAGTGATATGATCTCATCAAGAAATGCATCATGAAGGATCAGGACCTTGGGCTTTGTCCTTTCGATTGCCAGGGCAAGCTCTTCCCCTCGGCTGTGCCAGTTGATAAACGGCATCGGGCAGCCGATGAGCGAACAGGCAAAAAAGGCCTCAAAGAATTCATTTCCGTTATAGAGAAGCTCTGCGCATTTGTCTTTCGGCTGCAGGCCGAGAGATTGCAAAGCGTTTGCAAGCCGAAACACCCTGTCCTTGAGATCGCCATATGTGTATCTTCTTCCCTCGGATATGATTGCCTCGCGATCTTCAAAAACCTCCCACATGGAGACGAGGAAGTTGGGGGTGAGCTTATCAAGCCGAAAATTCAGCAGGTATTTAAGTGTCTTGAGATGGCCTGTCTTCTTTCCGGTTTTAAAGAGTATTCTGAGGGTATTCATTCCTCCCCATTGTTTCAGAAACGTCTTTAAAAGCCCTCTGGTCTGTTCCATGAATGCAAGTTTTGGGATTGCTCTTGCCAGATTGATAAAACTCTTGTCCTTCATTCTATCATCCTCCTTGACGGACGCTTAAAGACTGATCGCACCATTTATGATTGTATAGGGCTCCATACCGTTTCATCACAGTCCCAGTGAACGAGAAATGATCAGGAGCATGATCTCGGATGTTCCTGCATAGATGGTCTGTACCCTGGCATCTCTGAAGATCCTGGCAATCGGGTATTCTTCCATATATCCGTATCCTCCATGGAACTGGACACATTTGGCCACTATCCGGTTCAGCATCTCGGCAATCCAGTATTTTGCCATGGATGCCTTCTTTACGATTTCTCTGCCCTCCATGTGATCGATAATAACGCTTTCGAGAAAGGCCTTCCCGACTTCCACTTCAGTGGCCATCTTTGCAAGTTCAAAGGAGATATACTGAAAGCGGCTCACAGGTCTTCCAAAGGCTGACCTGCTCTTCGTATAATCAAGTGTGAGTCTCAATGCCTCTTGAGCTGCTGTCTGACAGATAATGGCGCATACGATCCTTTCCTGCTGAAGTTCTTCCATGAGATAGTAAAACCCCTGGCCTTCGGTCCCGATAAGGTTTGATGCAGGAACCCTGCAGTCGACAAATGCCATCTCGGCTGTGTCCTGGGAATGCAGGCCTATCTTGTCGAGATTCCTTCCTTTTTCAAAACCCGGGGTTCCAGCTTCGACACCGATCAATGATATTCCGGTGTATGAAGGGTCTGCATGGGGATCGGTTATTGCTGCAACGAGAACGAGATCACACAGGATCCCATTTGAAATAAAGGTCTTCTGCCCGTTCAGGATGTAATGATCCTCGTCTTTCACCGCAGTGGTGCGGATTGCGGACAGATCCGATCCGGCACCGGGCTCGGTCATGGCAATGGCGGTAATGATATCGCCGCTTATGCAGCCCGGCAGCCAGCGTCTTTTGAGGTCCTCATCGGCAAAGTTATAGATGTATGGTATGATGATATCCGAATGAAGGGGAAAGGCAAAACCACTGCAGTGGGTTTGTGCAGCCTCTTCGATTGCAATGAGTGTATAGAGGAAGTCAGCGCCGACACCTCCGTATGCCTCCGGCAGCCACGGGCACAGGAAACCCTGAGAACCGAATCTTTTCCAGATTTCTTTTGGTACGATCCCCTCATGCTCCCATTCATCAACATAGGGTGTGACCTCTTTTGCAAAAAATTTCTTTACCGAGTCTCGGAAGATGGAATGTTCCCGGGTAAAGTAATTCTCAAGTACGGACATGGATAGAACTCCCCTTCATCATGAAAGCCGCCGCAATGTAGTCAGGCAGAAAAATTATATAGTCATATTATAATACAACATGACGTTAACCGTTTCAATACAATTTATATGAAAAAAGGTATTAGACGCAGGGCATTGGGGGGTCACTACGAGGGAAGGGTATAAGGTAGGGCTTTGATTGCAAAAAACAATGGTACAATCCACAGATGCTGAGTAAAGTGAACAGCCTGGTTTGTCTTTTATCCTACTAGTACTCCAGTACTCAAGTACTCCATTACTAAATCCCTCCAGCTGCCCGATGGTGACAGCTTTTATCAGATTTGCAGCCGGATGTATCGGCCTGGAGAAAGAAGGAAGAGTAAGAGGGCATGGGCTCTGCTCCCCATGCCCCCAGTGTTACAACATTCTAAAGAGAATGTTTCGTGCCCGGTGCACCCCTCATGACCGGGCAGCGATCTGGAGGTTTTCCTGAGAGTATAGTTTTCTGATCTCCTTTTTGTCTGTTTTACCCACACTGGTCTTGGGTATTGCATCCACAATGGCGTAGAAATCCGGGATGCCGTATTTGGGGATTTTCCCCTCTTTTGCGCACTGTTTCATGAATTCTTTGAGTACTGCGGCATTGACGCCGTTTCCCTGGAACTGTGGTTTCAGGGTCACGATCATCATAGGGCGTTCACCCCATTTTTTATCGGGTATGCCTATCGCTGCAGCCTCTGCAACTGCATCGTGCGTGCTCATGACATTTTCAAGATCCAGTGAAGAGATCCATTCGCCGCCGGTCTTGATGACATCCTTTATCCTGTCGGTGATCTGGATATAGCCTTCCCGGTCAATGTTGGCGACATCGCCGGTGTGCAGCCAGCCGTCCTTCCAGAGTTCCTTTGATTTCTCAGGATCCTTGAAGTATCCCTGGGTAAGCCAAGGGGTTCGCACTACGATCTCGCCTGCCGATTTTCCGTCGTTGGGAAGATCATTGCCGTCAGGATCTATGATCTTGACCTGTACAAGCGGAATTGGAAGTCCTGTCTTGATGACGATATCGCTCTTTTTCTCGTTGTCCCAGTCGAGCATATGCGGCTTGAGACTGGATACGCTGATTACCGGACAGGTCTCGGACATGCCGTATCCTGCCATTATCCTTATCCCCAGGTCCATGGCATCCTTTGCCAGGCCTTTGGGCAGACGTGCGCCGCCGATAATGACCTTCCAGTGGGTGATGTCTATCTTTTTTGCTACCGGGCTGCTTACGAGCATCTGAAGGATCGTGGGTACGCAGTGGGATATGGTTACCCTTTCCCCCAGGATCAGTTTCAGAAGCATCTCAGGTTCATACTTTCCGGGATATACCTGCTTTACTCCCATCATGGTTGCCAGGTAGGGGAATCCCCATGCATGAACGTGAAACATCGGCGTAATGGGCATGTATACGTCTGTGGAAGAAAATCGAACCGGTGTGTCATAACAGCCTACCGTGATACACGTACTCAGTGTGTGGACTACGAGCTGCTTGTGGGAGAAGTATACCCCCTTTGGCAGTCCTGTGGTTCCTGTGGTGTAGAAGGTAGTTGCCTTGGTGTTTTCATCCAGTTCAGGGAAGTCGAAATGAGAGGAGGCCTGCGCAAGCATATCCTCGTATTCGGCATCTATTACCAGTGATGTCTGAAGCGCCTCCATGGAATCTTTGAGAAGGATGATCTTCTTTATCGTGGTGAGCTTGTCCCGGATGGATTCCACAAGAGGAAGAAAGTCCTCATGAATCATGACCACGTCCGCCTCGGCATGATTCATGGTATATTCAATCTGTTCCGGTGAAAGCCTCCAGTTCATGGTATGCAGTACCGCACCCATCATGGGGATTGCAAAATAGCTCTCAAGATACCGATGCGAATCATAGTCGAATACGCTTATGGTATCGCCGGGGTTCACACCAAGATTTGTCAATGCAGCTGCAAGCCGGTTTATCCTCTCGATGAGATCACGGTATGTCATCCGTACCTGGTCCCGATATACTATCTCCTGGTCCGGTGCGATAACAGCCGCTGTTGAGAGTAATTTTCCTATGGTTAACTGATAATCATACTGCTCGCCGGAAAGATTCAGTAAATTTGTCATATGTCCCTCCTTTTTTATATGCTGTCCATCCATGTCTATAAGATCGTTTATTCCATGAGATTGCTCAATCGGGGATGAACTGTTTCTTGTGTGCAGGAAAGGAGGAAAAAAAGGTAGGTAAATGACCTACTTACATTAAGAAGACCTTCAAGTTTAGTAGCAGATGCGAGGGTTAAAGCAAACGGATGAACATGAACAGGTCATTATATAGATAAGTTTTTCTGCTGAAATATGACGTGGAAATCCTATTCTTTCTGGGGGCGGTCGTCCTGGACCCAGTTCATGGCGTATCTCAGGAGTTCGGTAGCGTTTTTCAGCTGCAGTTTTTCCTTGATGCGTTCCCGATAGGTTCCGATGGTCTTAACGCTGAGGTTCAGACGTGTACCTATGTCGCTGATGCTCAGTCCGTCTCCGATCATCTGGAATACCTCAAGCTCCCTGTCGGTCAGCGACTGCACCGGAGAATCCAGAGAATCCTGTGTGCCGTCGATGAAACGGGTAAGAAGGGTGTCCATGACATTCTTGCTGGCATATATCTTACCGCCCAAGACCTCCCTTATGGCATAAACAATGGATTCGGATGCCTCCTGCTTCATAATGTACCCTCTTGCGCCGGCGCGAAGAGATCTTTCGGCATAGAGTGATTCTTCGTGCATGGATATTACCAGCATGGGCAGTCCCTTATAGTTTTTGTTGATCTCCCGTATAAGGTCGATACCACTCATATTTTTCAGTGTAATATCCACAATCAGCATATCCGGGCTGAGTTCTTTTACAGCTTTCCATGCGCTGTGATAATCTTCTGCCTCTCCGCAGACAACAAGGTCATCTTCCTGATTGATAAGCTGTGCAAGTCCATGCCTGAATATGGGATGGTCATCAACAATCAGGATCGAGCGTTTGCCTTTAAAAGACATATTATCCCCTGTCTCCTCTCTGGTTTTTACCGATATCGAATATGCATGAGACGACTGTTCCTCCGGACTTGGATGCCTCGATAATAAGCGATGCTCCTATCATTTTTGCCCTATAATTCATGGTTCTCAGGCCAAGTCCGGTATAATTCCTGTCGTGCTCCATTCCTACCCCGTTGTCGTGAATATTCATGGAGACAGAGCCGTCCATATTATTCATGTCAATCGTGATTCTTGTTGCCTTGCCGTGTTCAATGGCGTTATGGACTGATTCCTTTGCGATATAATACAGATTCGTTGCCCGTGAATTGTCCCTTATGGGGACCGGGTTCGGGCAGGTGAATGTGCAGGAGATGCCGAAGATGTCGGCTACTGACTTGGCAAGCTCTTCCAGGGCAAAGCTCAGTCCGTTAGAAACCAGGTGTACCGGGCACAGGCCCCGTGCAAGCCTTCTGGTCTTGGTGATGGCCTCTTTGACCAGCGCGTTTATCTCGCCTGCATAGGTTGCCTCTTCAAGGGATTTGTCCTCAAGGGTTTTCTTCAGTACCTTGGTCATGACCTCGATCCCGATCAGGTGCTGGCCAAGGTCGTCGTGGAGTTCCTGACCGATCTTCTGGCGTTCCCGCTCAGAGATCCTCAGGATCTCCTTTTCGAGCTGCTTGCGTTCGGTGATATCCAGCATCGAGGCAATACTCATTTTTGTTCCCGGTATTAATGCTATGGTCATGAAGATATCTTTGAGTTCTCCGTTTTTTGTCTTGATCTTGAATTCATAGTTTCTTGGTGCTGAATCAGGCTTTATGCGTCTTCTGAAATGATATTCCTTCAGGCGTTCCAGATCATCCTCTGCTACATATTTTGTCCAGGACTGACCCACGATCTCTTTTTTGGTATATCCTGTCACTACCTCGAATTCCACATTCAGCATGGAGATCGTGGTGTCTTCCTCTATGATAATTGTGGCGGTTCCTGTATTCTCAAAGAATGTCTGATAAAAGGTGTCTGATTGTCTCAGTGATTCTTCCACTTGTTTGTACCTTTCCCTGGTTGCTTCGAGCTTCTGTACCTGTGAGCGAAGCAGATGAAGCTCTTCAATGAGTCGGCTCTTTGTCTTGTGTTCGTCCTTCATGATATGTCACTCACACAAGCTTATTTTTAACTATATTACAATACAATGAAATATGAGTCTATGGTTACCTTTTATTGCAGCATATCGGAATCATTTGGTATGTTGTCTTCTTCCATTATTAGTATGGGGGACTGTTTTAAGAATCTGTGAGAAGAGGACTTGCTATGTATGGCGAGAAATGCAATCAGGGGGAAGAAACTGCCACCCCCTGATTGCGTTGAACATGGGCTGTTTTAAGAGGAAAAACTCTCACTGGCTATTTCTACGAAAGAGATATCCTCGCTTTTTATGGACTTAATCGTGCCTTCGATCTCAGGCAGCACATGCTTGATAAAAAACCGTGCTGTCTTGATCTTCCCATCATAAAACGCAGCATCCCTGTTTTCTTTTATTAACCTTCGTAATGCAGGGGCATCGTTTAAGTCGATATCTTTTTCAGTGCATAAATCATCAAGTTTTTTCCTGGCAATCCCGGCCTGCCAGAGAAGAAGCCATGCAGAAACTATTTTGCCCATCATCATGAGGAATGGATATGCATTGCCTACCGGGATAAGGAACTTGCCTGCCTTTGCGCTGGATCCGAAGAACATGCCCATGTCGGCCAGGGCATTCACGCCGGCAAGGACATCATCGGCAAGATCCTTCAGCGCTGTATTGTCCTTGTACCTGGAAACAGAGGTATTCATCTCGCCGAGCAGATACATGAAATAGGCGCCTTTTTTCATACCGAGTTTGCGCCCGACCAGATCAAGTGCCTGGATACCGTTGGTGCCTTCATAGATGGATGCGATCTTCTCATCACGCAGGAACTGCTCTACCGGGTATTCGCTGCAGTAACCGTACCCGCCATAACACTGCATGGCCGTCTCCGTAACCCTGAATCCGATATCCGTGCAGTAGGCCTTTACAATGGGGGTGAGTATCTCGAAGATTCCCAGCCATTTTTCCATTTCTGCTTCATCCTGTGAGCTTATTGCCCTGTCGCCGCACAGAGTGGAAAAATACATGAGTGCCCTCATGCTCTCCACATTGGATTTCATCCACAAGAGCATACGCCGCACATCAGGATGTTCAATAATAGCGACTCTCGGTGCCTCCGGGTTCTTGAAATCCATTAACGAGGAACCCTGGAGTCGCTCCTTTGTGTACTGAAGGGCATGGAGATAGGCTGTAGAGGCGCTCGTCAGGCCTTGCAGCCCTGTGGCTATCCTCGCCTCGTTCATCATCTGGAACATGATTTTCATGCCCTCGCGCTCTTCACCAAGCAGTTCGGCGTAGCATTCGTTGTTGTCGCCGAAATTGATCAGGCAGGTTGAACTGCCGTGAATACCCATTTTTTCCTCTATCTTGGCGATCTCAAAGTCATTGCGCCTTCCGAGTGAACCGTCTTCATTTATCATGAATTTGGGTACCAGGAAGATGGATATACCCTTAGTCCCGGCCGGATCACCCTCTATGCGGGCCAGAACGGGATGTATGATATTCTCTGTTAGATCCTGGTCTCCCCCGGTGATAAATATCTTGGTCCCGATGATCTTGAAGGTTCCGTCACTCTGGCGGACCGCCTTTGTGCTCAGATTGCCGACATCTGTACCTGCTCCAGGTTCGGTCAGGCACATACTTCCGCCCCATTGCCCGCTTATCATCTTGGGAAGATAGGTGTCCTTCTGTTCCTGGCTGCCGTATACATCAATGAGATGGGCAGCTCCTTCGCCGAGACCGGGATATGATACAAAGGCAAAGTTGTGCACAAACCAGTCGTGCGCGGCAATTCTCATGAGAAAAGGCAGCCCCTGTCCGCCAACCTCCTGGGGCAGGGACATGCAGTTCCAGCCGCTTTCGCAGAAAAGTCTGTATGGGCGGTGAAAGCACTCAGGCACATATACCTGCCCGTTTTCCAGCTTGCATCCAGTCTTATCCGATTCCTCCAGAGTGGGGAAGATCTCTTCAATGGCAAATTTCTGCGCCTCGCTCAGGATCATGTCAAACATGTCGCGGGAGAATTCAGAGTATTTCTTTGAATCACAGAGCTTTTCCGACTCCAGCATCTCATACAGAACAAAGGTCTGGTCTCTTTCATCCAGGATTAGATTTCCCATCATTACCTCCTCTTAATAGTATTTCATGAAGACGGATGCATCTTCCACAACAATGGATTCTGTACCTATGAGAAAACAGACATAAAAAGCTTAAATTAAATGTATTACAATATGATCCTAATACGAACTATGAATCATGATTGGTCCTGGTTGTCAAGCCAATTTGCCTGGTTGCCGCTGATATTCTCATCTTGAGTGATGGTATATGATTCTTTTTGATAGTCAGCATTGATAGTCGAGATGGCCTTGCGGTTTAAAAGTACATCCTTTCTCAGGTAATGAATCTGGGATGCCAGAAACCCGAAAGAAAGGATCTGAATACCGCCGATAATAAAGAGGATCATCAGGGTCAGCAGCGGCCTGTTGGGATTTAGTGCTGCACCATAGTACAGGATGATAATATAGATTCCCAGCCCGATACCTATAAGCGTCAGAATGATGCCGATCAGCCCGAACAGAAGGCTCGGCCTTTCAAATATGGTGAAAACTATGTGGGACATGGCCGTGGCCCGGAATTTAAACTTGGAAGATCCCTTTCTCCTCGATGTAAGGGTTGCCGGGATCTCTCTGATCCGGTATCCCATGGCAAGAACCTTGGAAATGATCTCCAGATGTATCTCTTTGTCGTCGGATTCCAGATCCAGGCTCGAAATTACATGTTTCCTGTAGCACCTGACAATGCAGGTAAGCGTGTGGATCTTTTCAGGCATGGCAGCCTGAAGGATCTTGTTGCCGGCCCGTGAGATGAAAAGCCGGTCTTTCGGAACACCATCGGTCTTTCCTCCCTTCATATAAGGGCTTGCAAGTACAACATCGATATCCCGTTCTTCATCAAGAACCTTTGTCATCTCAAGAAGGTATTTTGGATCATAGGAAAGGTCGGCATCGATGGTGCAGACATAGTTTCCCCTGCATGCATCGAACCCGTATCTGATCGCCTTTCCCCTCCCGCCGTTTTTCCAGTACGAAACGACCCTTACTGAAGGTGATTCTGCCGCCATTCTATCCAGGACTGACAATGTATTATCAGTGCTGCCGTCGTTTACCGGGATAATCTCAAAAGGCCTTCCGTCCTGTTCCAGTACACTGATTACCCGTCTTATCGTATCAGCAGCGTTTTCTTCTTCATTGAACATGGGAATGATAACGCTTATCTGTATGTTCTGTGAGAAAATGTTCTCGTTCAATGCACGTTCTCCTTGTATATTGAAACAATACTAGTAAAAAAATATCCGGTTGTATAGTACATCATTACATGCACCCTAACATGTATCGGAATTTGGCAATGTTTCCAACAAACATCTTTAATCAGAGGCTTTTCTGCTTAAGATATGTGTTTGGATAAGGTCGAATAGAGCTGGACTCTGCAGAAGACATAAAAAGAGGGATCTCCGATTATCAGAAGATCCCTCTTTCAATAAAATGGTAGGATTTAGGCCGGTTGATGTTTTCTGTTCATGCAATGAGAATGCCATACAGAAAAGATATCTAACTAGCCGATATTATTGACATCAGACTTATTGTAACCAGCAGTAGCTCCAATAAAATGGAAAAGATTTTCACGCTTCTCTGAAATTGTTTTCCTGCATATCAGATCAGGCTGGTACTGAAGTACCGCTCTACGCGGTCTGCCAGTACTGTTGCAATGATCTTGTCTTTTCCGTATTTCTTGGCCATCTGGATACATGCCCAGACATTTGCTCCGGAAGAGGTGCCCACAAGCAGGCCTGCCTTTCGTGCGAGGATCCGGGAGATTTCTACTGCATCATCATCCGTTACTTCAACCACTTCATCAACAAGAGATGTATCGAGTACAGCAGGAATGAAGCCATCTCCAATCCCTTCAATACGGTGCAGGCCGGGCTCGTGTCCCAGAAGGGCAGACACGTTTTTCGGTTCAACAGCAACAATCACGGTGTCCTTGTTACGCTCCTTGAGGAATTTCCCGGCCCCTGCGAGCGTTCCTCCCGAGCCCAGGCCCGAAACGAAGATATCCACATGATGCCTCAACTGAGTCCATATTTCGGGTCCGGTGGTCAGATAGTGAGCCATGGGGTTCTTCGGGTTCTCGAACTGCTGGGGTATGTAGATGTCGGATCGGGTCCTCTTAAGTTCTCGGACCGCATCTATTGACCCTTCAAGACTTTTTTCAGCAGGGGTAAGGATGAGTTCCGCGCCGAGAGCCTGGATGATCTTTTTACGCTCCTCGCTCATGTTCTCCGGCATGGCGATAATCACCGGATAGCCCATGAGTCCTCCTACCAGGGCTATGCCGATACCGGTATTGCCTGAAGTCGGTTCGGCTATTGTATACCCAGGTTTGAGAGAACCATCTTTTATTGCCTCTTCCAGCATAAACAGCGCTACCCGGTCCTTAATGCTTCCGCCGGGATTGAGGTGTTCGGCCTTTGCAAATATGTTTGCATCAAAGACTGATTTGAGACAGACGATTGGCGTGTTGCCGATTTGATCAAGGACATTTTTTGAAAACATTCATTTTCTCCAGGTGTGTTTTAGTGAAACTCTATGGTGTGATTGTGTTTTCCCGTAAAGAACCATTGCTGCTCCGATGATATTGTTTAATATTATGAGTTGATATCTCAGTTAGACAAGAGCGGAAAGACTGTCAAGCAAGAAAAATCCTAGGGGCGGTCTCAGGGTCAAGAACGATCGCTTTTACCAGGTATGTGCAGGTCATGCCCGAGAAGTTTATCGCCTTCACCTGCCTTCTGATCAGATGATGTATTCTCAGGTGTTGAAGTTCTCGATCATGTAATCATAGGCCGGTTTTTCAATGCCGAAATCCCCAATTGAGACGTTGTTGCGGCCAGGACCGTGGTAATCTGTTCCCCCGGTTATGAATAGGTTGAGGTTATGGGCGATTGATGTGTAGAGCCTTTTCTGTGACCTGGTGTGTTCCGGGTAGATGATCTCAAGCCCGGCAAGGCCTAGAAGTTTAAGATGCTTTATAAGAAGTTTCAGCTCATAAGGCTGCAGATCCAGGGTGAAGGGATGGGCAAGTACGACAAGTCCATTGTATTCGCGAATCAGGGAGATGGAATCTTCAATCGTCATCTTTTCCTTTTCTACATAAGCAGGCTTGCCTTTGGCAAGATAACGGGAAAACGCTTCTGCGGAGTTCTTGGCAATGCCTTTGTTGATCATTGCCTTTGCTATATGAGGTCTCCCGATCTGGCCACCCCGGGATATGGCAATCACGTCATCAAGTGTTACAGATAGTCCCAGTGCATTCAATCTTTTTATGATTAGCGGGCATCTTTTTCTTCGTGCCTCTTGAATGAAAGAGAGTCTTTCTTCCAGACCCTGTGGATATGCAGGAAAATAACCGAGAATATGCATGGTTCCGGGATCATATACGGCACTTATCTCAATGCCTGCAATTATTGAAATATGATTTTTCTTTCCGGAAGCGATGGCCTCGGGCAGCCCGGAGAGTGTGTCATGGTCCGTAATTGCAATCGCTTTCAGACCTATCGAGCGGGCACTGGAAACAATCTCAGATGGTCTCAGCTCACCGTCGGATGCACTTGTATGAAGATGAAGATCGGCGTAAACCGGCAAATACTTACTCTTTTCCGGGCACTCTCGTTTCGAGCACTTGTGCTATCTTGTTTTTCAGTTCAGTGAGGTCTGATGATTTTACAACATATGCATCCGCTGCTATGGATTTGATATCCACCTTGTAACTGCCGTATGCGCTGCACAGGATTACAGGAAGGTTGTAGTAGGTATTTCTGATCTCCTGGAGGACATCGAGCCCATTGGAAGATACCATTTTAATATCAAGAACTACAACATCGGGTTTCTCATTTTTGATGCGGTCCAGAATATCATTTCCATCAGATGCCAAGGCCACTTCATAGCCATTTTCCTCCAGTTCTTCCGAATACAGGAGCCTGATATGTTTTTCGTCATCAACGATTAGGACCTTTGACATAAGCTACTCCTTTCCTATTGATTCCATCTGTCAATGATATATGGTTTGGTTTGCTCAAAGACCAGGCACATATCTTCCAGAAATTCTTCTGCCTGTTGTATGGACATGCCTTCTGTTTTATTGACGAATGAGAGTGTCATTCCATAGTATAGCGGGATAAGGACTTCTATGGCCTTGAGCTTGTCAACGGTGTTATGGTGATAGCTGTTTGCAAAATCAAAGAGACTCTTTGCCCATACGGTTACCGGCATTTCAAAGTGATCGAGGCTCAGTGATGAGATCTCTCTGATCTTCTGCAGATTTTCTGAAGAAAAGATCGACCGGTATGTATCCCAATAGGTGTTGAACCCCTCTCTGAACTTTTCATAGAGCTTTTCCTTGTTTACTTCCACCGGTGGCGGCATCTCCACTTCTCCAAGTCCGAATCCGAAAATGGCGGTAGGTTTACTCCATTTCGTTGTCTGCCACTTCTCGTGATAGGTATCCATGAGGTTGAATATAGTACTGATAACCTGCTTGAACATGGGCCCGAGATCGGCAGCAGGGTCTTTGGGTTTATGGACCTTCGGCCTTCCCATAAATGCCTGGCATATGGGCACACCCTCGTTCATGGCAATGGTCGTCATCCAGATGTCAATCCCGAACTGGCTTACATCCTCATTCCATTGAGTATTCTTCATATAAAGCCCGGCCATTCTTCCTGAAAAACCGAAATCTCCTCCGATAGGCTGACGTACCCGTCTTCCGTAGAGACATCTTGTCAGGGGGTAGGCGATATTGTTGGTGATGGTTCCGTCGTATTTATGCCTGACATACAATGGTGCGACATAACCGAAGTCATTCAACAGAGGTTCTCCAAGGTTTTTTATCCATCTGGGTGTAATGCTCTTGAGATCTGCATCAACAACAACGATGGCCTTTGCATCAAGTTCGAGAACCTTTCTGAAAAGATTTTTGAAGTTATTTCCCTTGCCCCGTATTCCCTTCGGCGTGGAGAGATAGATCTTCGGGATGCCAAGGGTGTCGGTATTCATGAATGCATTACCGGTACCATCAGTGCTGTTGTTGTCGCAATTAATGATGACGCAGTTCAAGTCTTTGAAGTATTCTTTCAATCCGATGGCAGCCTGTGATGTCGGAAATTCTATGAGAGATGCCTCGTTGTAGGATGGTATCCCTACTACAATATCGGCCTTTGTAACACCGCCAGGATTATCTTCAATGGCTTTCATAATATAGTCTCCAAATCATGATGATAGTTGTTTATTGTCCGATATTTGGCGCTCAATGGCAACAAGAAAATGTTTTCTTGCATTTGGAAGGTATATATGTGAGGCTATATAATTCTGATGACGAGAACGGACAAACCTGTAATAGTTCAAAGCGATGGGAGCATTCTCCTGGAAGTTATGTCTTCACAGTATGAGGATGCACGGGATTCGATCCTCCCTTTTGCAGAACTGATAAAATCACCCGAATATGTACATACATACAGAATTACCCCCTTAAGTATCTGGAATGCTGCTGCAATGGGCGTCAGCTGTGAGAATATCTTATGCAGTCTGGAAAAATATTCAAGGTATGACATTCCTTCAGGGGTAACCTTCAGGATCAGGGATGCATTTTCCCGCTGGGACGCAATACGTATTGTCCGGTACAGCAAAGGCATGCTGAAGGTTGAGTTCAGGTCCAGGGGATTGTTCGATGAGATCACATCAAAACCTGCAATAAAGAATATCATTGCAGATAGCGCTGATCCCCTCGGGTTCATAATTCCTGAAGAGATACGGGGAAGATTCAAGCATATTCTCATCAAGACAGGATATCCCGTCAATGATCTTGTCGGGTATGAGCAGGGGGATGCACTTGATATCGCTCTGAGGGATACATGTGTTTCAGGACAGGGATTTGCCCTGCGGCAGTATCAGACGGAAGCTTCAGAGAACTTCTGGGCAGGCGGAGGGCCGAGAGGAGGGCAGGGGATTATTGTCCTTCCATGCGGTTCGGGAAAAACCATAGTAGGGATGGAAGCCATGGCCAAGGCACGGACATATACGCTTATTCTGTGCACAAATGTGTCTGCCGTGAGACAATGGATTACCGAGCTTCTTGACAAGACCACCCTTACCGGTGCTGATATCGGGGAATATACGGGAAGTAAGAAGGAGATCAAACCGGTTACCGTCACCACCTATCAGATGCTTACCTACAGAAAGTCAAAGACAGGTCCCTTTGAGCACATGAAACTCATGCAGGCACTGAACTGGGGGCTGCTCATCTATGACGAGGTGCATGTAGTTCCTGCGCCGGTATTCAGGGCAACCACAGAGATTCAGGCCAAGAGAAGACTCGGTCTTACTGCAACACTCATCCGGGAGGATGGCCTTGAAGAGGACACCTTTTCGCTGGTGGGCCCGAAATGCTATGATGTTCCCTGGAAAGAGCTCGAACAGAAGGGTTTTATCGCAGAGGCTGTATGCTATGAGGTCCGCCTTCCCCTTCCAGCGGAAAAGGAGATGGAATATGCCCTTGCCTCTGACCGGGCTCAGTTCAGGATCGCATCGGAAAACATCTACAAAGACAGGGTCATGAAGGATATAATCCGCAAGCACGCCGATGAACCCATACTGGTAATCGGTCAGTATATAAGCCAGCTTAAAAGGATCTCTGCTGTCCTGAATGCCCCTCTCATTACAGGTTCCACCCCGAATGCCAAGAGAGACAGGCTTTATGATGCCTTCAGGAGAGGTGATGTCCCGGTGCTGGTGGTGTCGAAGGTTGCAAACTTTGCCATTGATCTCCCGGATGCCTCTGTTGCAATCCAGGTTTCCGGAACATTCGGCTCCCGCCAGGAAGAGGCTCAGAGACTGGGAAGGATTCTGAGACCCAAGGAGAGGATCTCAACCTTTTATACGCTTGTAAGCTGCCAGACAACCGAAGAGGCCTTTGCCCATAAGCGCCAGATCTTTCTGGCGGAACAGGGTTATAAATACAGGATTGAACAATGGAGTCGTGATGATATCAACCTATGATCTTATTTCTCATATTCCTTCATATATGGTAGAAATCATCTCGTCGCATATCCTGGGTAATCCACTGGATACACAGGGCTTTGCCGAAGGATTAAGTGATGACAAGAGACTCCGGGGGATTCTTGAGGGCCTGCCGGACAAGCAGCGTTCAATCCTGATGGACCTGTATGAGCTTGGCTCTCAGGTGCAGTGGGATATTATTTCGAGTATTTATGGAGATGAACTGGATGATGTCAGAGATATGTTCAAGGTCCTCGGGGATAAAGGAGTCGTTTTCCAGGGTGGTCTTTCAGGAAGAGATCCCCTGATTCTCCTCCCATCGCTGAATCCTCTCCTGGAAATGGAACGAAAAAAGTTCTTCAGACCAGGTGATGATCTGTCATGGAATCCGCCGGTCCATATGGATGTCTGGGGACATATCGCTCTGATCAATACCGTGCGCAGCACAAAGATTCGATGCAGATCCGGTATGGAGCCGTTTAAGCGCGGATGGGAGTTCCTTGAAGAGAAAACCGGTTCTATACATCAGTGGCAGAGAATCTATTGGGAACTAGTGGAGCTTGGATGTCTGCAGGATGAAAAAGGGGTTGTAGTTGTTCAGCATAATGCATGCATGGATCTGGCCATGGATGGTGATGCACGGTATTTCATATGGAGATTCCTGCAGTCGTGCAAGTCATATCCCGGCATTGAATATAAGATCTACAACCTGCTTGGCGATAAAGC
>JAFGTK010000169.1 GCA_016934135.1 Deltaproteobacteria bacterium
CCGTCGCTTTTCTTTTCCACTACATGCAGATACATATCCGGATCTGTCTGCTGGGCAGGGCGTTTAAGCCTCTCGCCTTTCATGTCTGTCTGTGCACAGCTTCCAACCAGATCATTGGTCTGAAAATTCTTCAGCCAGGCCAGGAAGTTTTTATGATATTCAGTGCTTCCGCCATTGAGCTTGTCTGCTTCAAATGAAACCGCATTGACCGCATTGACCGCATCAATACCCATACAGCGCTGAATGCAGAAACCGACCTTTCTGCACAGGGCACGGGTCATATCCTGTTTTTTATGGAGATCGTCAGTGTTCTGATGAACATGACAGAACCTGTTGATGGTTTCCCCGGTAATATGCGACGTGGCAGTGCACAATCCCTTCAGCTCCGGATCGGTCACGGCATCGAATGTTGCCCCCATGGTATTGATGGCATGTCTCTGACATTCGTCATCGCGGTCTATCTTGTTTCCGTCCAAGTAGAGATTTCTTCGCAATTTTCTCAACCCATCAATATATTGTTCCTTGGTTCTCATATCTCCCTCCTTTTTGAATCTTAAGCGTTCCTTTTCTTATTCTTTCATGACAACCATGTCATGATTTCTGTTCTTCGACAGTAATGTCCTGATTTTCGGCCGGGATGCTATCGCCAGCAAGATGGATATTAAGAGAAAGGTTCCTGGTATGCGTTTTGACCCTGATGCCGCTGAGTATCATATCAACAAGGGGATCGACATGTTCCACCAGGTTCGATGGTGCACCCAGGAGATGCCATCTGATGCACAGGTGTTCGATGGTACCCAGAATCATGGCTCGCACGAGATGAGGATCGGTATCCTTTTTAAATGAGCCGTCATCGATCCCTTCCTGAATGCACGTAAGAAGCATGTGTGCAATACCCCTGATTTTCTCGTATGATTTGGTTTTAAGAAAATTCCTGTTTGTCTTGAGATGAAGCATTACCAGGGCAGAATAGAGCGGGTTATTTTCGTAAAGGGTCATATAACCCTGAACAATAGCCCGCAGCTTGCTTTCGGAACCCCTTAAAAAAGGCAGGATCTTCTCCATGTCCCGAACAGGCTCCTCGGTGATCTCCTCCGGGATGGTAAACAGCAGCTCTTCCTTGGTGTTGAAGTATTCATACACAGTAGCGTCGGAGACCCCGGCGGCCTTGCTTATCTCAGAGATTGTCGCATCTGCAAAGCCTTTTTCCGCAAATATCTTCATTGCAGTCTCGATGATCTTATTCTTCCTGGCTGTTTTCGGACTTATCTTTGACATGTATTCACCTGAAGGCCTTTTTCGCACCCTTCAAACAGAGAAGAACTCTGCAAAGAAAAGGAAAAGTGGAGCGGATAGCCTAAGAAAACCCTGATTTTGTAAAAAATGTTTTCCATACAAAGGACATATTATAGCTTGGCAATGTTTTTGTCAAGTTTATTTTGACTTTAACTTGGCATTAGGGTATATTTATCATAGTGGCATTTCAATTAAGCGCCGCTGGCCGAATGGAGAGTATTTATTTGGTGTAATTTAAATAGTTGATAAATGATCATGGCATTGACTGGATACTTGCGGTGATCAAAAACGCAGACAATACCTATACAACATAAAAAAGGAGGAGTTCAATGAAACTGGAGGATATCAAACGCGTGCTGATTCTAGGAGCCGGCACCATGGGTCAGCAGATAGGCCTGCAATGCGCCATGCACGGCTATGATGTAGTGTATTATGATATTTCACAGGAGATTCTGGATAAGTCTTTAAAACGCATTGCAAAACTCGGCTCATGGTATGCCTCTGTCGGGCGCCTTACTCAGGAACAGCTTCAGCAGAGCCTTGCAAGGATCTCTGCAACAACCGATCCAGCAGAGGCAGCCCGGGAAGCGGATATAATAAATGAATCAGTGCCTGAAAATCCCGATATCAAGGGCAAGGTGTTTGCTCGGTTCAATGATCTCTGCCCTGAACGTACGATATTCACCACAAACACATCCATGCTCGTCCCATCCATGTTTGCCGATGCTACAGGAAGGCCGGAGAAATTCGCAGCACTCCATTTCCACGATCTGCGGGCGACCAATGTTGTGGATGTCATGCCTCATCCAGGCACCTCCCCCGAGGTCGCAGACCTTATCCATGAATTTGCAAAGAGCATCGGCCTTGTTGTTATCATGCTTCACCGTGAAAACCACGGCTATGTGTTCAATGCCATGCTTGGTGACCTTTTTCTGTCCGCTCTGAGGCTCGCCTCGCGCAATATCACCTCAATCGAGGATATCGACAGGGCATGGATGGGAGTCACACTTATGCCTATGGGCCCATTCGGCATCATGGACCAGGTGGGACTGAACACGGTGTGGAATATTACCGAGTACTGGGCCGGCAGGAGAAAAGATCCTCAGGCTCAGGCATGCGCAGATTTCCTGAAACAGTATGTGGAAAAAGGGCACCTGGGTTATAAGACGAATCAGGGGTTCTACTCCTATCCGGACCCTGCATATGCAAGACCGGATTTCCTCACAGGGATTGAAAAGGCCTGATCACTTCATGCAACTTTTAAGTATCTTCGGCGGTATTGCCGGGTTCAACTTTTGTCTGGCCGTCATCTGCAATATGAAGGTGGACAGATATGCTTTTGGGCTGTGCCTGAACCCTTATACCGCCGAGTATCATATCCACTAGAGGATCAACATGCTCCACCAGGTTAGTTGGCGCCCCCAGGAGATGGCGCCGTATACAGAGGTGCTCAATAGTGCCCAGGATCATGGAGCGAACCAGATACGGATCAATATCCTTATGAAACGTACCGTTATCTATCCCTTCCTGGATACACCTCAGAAGCATCTGCGCAATGCTGCGGACCTTTTCGTATGATTTGGTTTTCAGAAAATTCCGGTTGGTTTTAAGCTGAAGCATGACCAGCGCCGTATAATTGGGATTCATCTCATACAGCGTCATATAACCCTGCACTATCGCTCTGAGCTTGCATTCGGCCCCTCTTAAGAAAGGCAGGATCTTTTCCATATCTTTAGCCGGCTCCTCTGTAATCTCTTCAGGGATCGTAAACAGCAGATCCTCCTTGGTCTTGAAGTATTCATAAACGGTAGCGTCGGATACGCCGGCAGCCTTGCTTATCTCTGAAATGGTTGCATCGGCAAAACCTTTTTCTGCAAAAATCTTCAGGGCTGTCTCAATGATCTTATTCTTCCTGGCGGTTTTTGAGGTTTTCTTTGCCATGCGCTCTCCTTTGATGAAATGCCATGGAATGTATACTCAACCCTCTTTCATGTTATCGATACCATAGAGATCCTATATAATATTCCATGGTCATACGCCTTCGCATACTGTGTGTAGTGGAAAGTATATGCTTATGGTATAAACTCAATATGTAACGTGGAAAAAATATATAGAGTGCAGATATATTTATCAACTCTATTTTATTGTTGATACAGGGGGGGGGATCATGAAAAAGATCGATTTCAGTCTATCAGGCAAGGTTGCATTAATAACCGGCGCCAGCAGGGGCATCGGCGAGGCAATAGCGATATCCCTTGCGGATTACGGGGCCCATTGCATCCTTGTAAGCAGAAAGATCGAAGCCCTTGAGCGGGTTGTCGATACAATTGCCTCCAGAGGGGGCAAAGCCGAGGCAATAGCGACCCACATGGGCCGATTGAACGAGATAGAAAACCTTTTCAGCCAGATAAAAGCAAGTCATGGCAGAATCGATATTCTTATTAACAATGCAGCCACCAATCCCTATTTCGGCGACATGCTCGGTGCAGATGAAGGCGTATGGGACAAGACCTTTGACGTAAATCTCAAGGGGCCCTTTTTTATGATACAGCATGCAGCCAGGCTCATGATGGAATCCGGCGGCGGGTCCATAGTCAATATCTCGTCCATAAACGGGATCAAGCCCGCTTTGCTTCAGGGGGTTTATTCCATTACCAAGGCAGGCATTATCTCCATGACAAGGGCCTTTGCAAAAGAACTGGCCGATAAGAACATCCGAGTAAATGCTATCCTGCCAGGGCTGGTGGAAACCAAGTTTTCCCAGGCGATCATGGAAAACGAGATGGTGTATGAATATGCAGTAAATATGATCCCCATGAAAAGACATGCTCAGCCGGGCGAGATTGCAGGAGCAGTGCTGTATCTGGTTTCTGATGCGGCATCGTTCACCACAGGATCCATCATTGTGGTTGACGGGGGAGCCCTTGCGTAAATCCATGTGTTATTATAAAAAATACAACAAACAAGGAGGAATCCACTAATGATTAAACGAGTTCTCATCCTGGGTGCCGGCACCATGGGTCAGCAGATCGGTCTTCAATGCGCCATGCACGGATATGATGTGGTGTATTACGATATTTCACAGCAGATCCTTGATGCTTCAGCAAAGCGGGTGGAAAAACTCTCCTCCTGGTACGCATCCATCGGCCGCCTCACGCAGGAACAGCGCGAGGAGACGCTCGGACGGATAAGCTACACCACGGATCCTGCCGAGGCTGCTCGCGAGGCAGACCTGGTGAGCGAATCGGTCCCGGAGGACCCTGAACTCAAAGGCAGGGTATTTGCACAGTTCAACACACTGTGCCCTGACCGTACGATTTTCACCACAAACACCTCTTATCTGGTACCCTCAATGTTTGCCGAGGCAACCGGCCGGCCGGAAAAACTTGCAGCCCTTCATTTTCATGACCTGAGGGCATCGAATGTTGTTGATGTAATGCCCCATCCCGGGACCTCGCCCGAGGTTACACAGATCGTGCATGATTTTGCAGAGAGCATCGGGCAGATCGTCATAATGCTGAACCGGGAAAACAACGGATATGTATTCAATACCATGCTGTCGAGCCTCACCTTCTCGGCGATGACCCTCGCATCTAAAAATGTGGCTTCCATCGAGGATATCGACCGGGCATGGATGGGCATTACCCATATGCCTATGGGACCGTTCGGCATTATGGACCAGATTGGCCTTAAAACTGTATGGACCATTACCGAGTACTGGGCAAAAAAGATGAATGATCCCAGTTCTCAGGCAAATGCCGACTTTGTAAAGAAGTATGTGGATAATGGATGGCTCGGCGCAAAAACCAGGCAGGGTTTCTACTCTTATCCTTCCCCTGCATACAGCCGGGACGGTTTTCTTGCCGGAAAAAACAAGAAAGGGGCAAAAGACTAAAAAAGAGGATTTCCGGTATTCTATCATAATTTAACAAGGCAATCCTCGCTTTCACAGCACAAAACGATGCTGCACTTTCTATTAAGGAGGACGATTTATGCATGAACTCAAATTTGATCCTGAGATATGTAAAAGCTGCACATCATGTGACTGCATTATGAAGTGCCAGTATATCGATCTCGAATCAGATCAGGCAAAATCCGAGCATGCAAAGCTCGTTGCAGGCGAAGACTCTTCCATCCTGCATGATTGCGTTACCTGCTATGCCTGCGAGGAATACTGTCCGTTCGGCAATCATCCATTCTATCTCATTGTGGAGCGCCAGGAACAGAGGGGTGTGCATCCGGCACCAAAGCCTCTTGAAGAATCACAGGTCATAATGATGGGCCCGAAAGGAAGGATTAAACCCAAAGAGTTGTCCCCGCCCGTGATGAACATGTGCTTCTTCACGGTCATGAACGGGGGGATCCGGGGGAGTCTCTTTGAGGGCGTTTCAAAATTCGGTGGAAGCGATGTCTTCTGCAACCTCATGTTCCTGCATTTTGCAAGAAACTCCACGATCAGGCAGCGCCTGCCTCTCATGATCGAGAACATCATGAAAAATTTTCTGGAGCCTGCCGGGGCAAAAGAGCTTATCTGCTACCACGACGAATGCTACGGAACCTATACCTCATGGGCCCCTGCCTTCGGGATAGATGTACCTTTCAAGCCCGTACATCTTTTTGATTTTATCTACAACAGGCTTGTCGAACTGAAGGAAAATATCAAGCCGCTCGGCATCAAGGTCGCCTATCAGAGGCCGTGCTCCAACCGGCTGTGCCCGCAGACAGACCACTTTGTTGATGATATTTTCTCACTGATCGGGGCAGAAAGGCCAAAGCGGGAATTCGAATATGAAAATGCCCTGTGCTGCGGCGGTGTACCCGAGGCACAGCAGCGCTTCGAGCTTACCGAGGAGATTCAGCACAAGAATGTGGAAGACATGAAGGCCTCCGGAGCAGCTTACTGCGTGTTTAACTGTCCTTTTTGTTTCTGGACATTGTCGGAACCCGTGCTCAAGGCAGGACTCATCCCAATCATGATGTCTGATTTATGCCTTATGGCACTGGGAGAATAAAGGGAGGTTTGAAAAGAGATGGATAAGATAACCGAAAGACTCGCTGAAATCGTAGGCAAAGACTATGTTTCCACTTCTGCTGAAGAAAGGTTTATCTATTCCCGGGATCAGGGCGTTCAGCAGCCTCACATGCCGGATTATGTAGTGCTGCCTGACAATGCCAGGCAGGTTCAGGAAATCATCCATCTCGCAAACAACGACAGTATCCCTGTCGTGCCCATGGGAGGAGGACTGGTTCTTTCCGGACTTACGATCCCGCTCGCAGGCGGGATTGTCCTCGACATGAAAAGGATGAACAGGATTCTGGAGGTCAATGAGAGCAGTCACTATGCAGTGGTCGAGGCAGGAACCTCACAGGGCATGCTGGATGCATACCTTAAGAAACACCATCCAAGGCTCAAACACTCTCTGCCCGATGCCCCTCCGGCAGCAACCATTGCAGGCAACATAGCTATTCACGGCTCCGGGCACCTCTCACAAAGCGAAGGCGGTTTTCATTCAGAAATGGTAACCGGTCTGGAGGTCGTTCTCGGGTCAGGAGAGATGGTCAAGCTCGGTTCGTGTTCCACGGTCCCAGGCTGGTTTTCCAGGGCACCGCTCCCGGACCTGGCCGGGTTGTTTCTAGGCTGGAACGGAACGACAGGGGTCATAACCAAGGTGGGGATAAAGCTCTTCCCCAGGCCCAGATTCCATGATGTGCTCATATATATGACAGAGGATATCGATATCGCACCCGATATCCTCTTCCGCATCATCGAGACCGAAGTGGCGGAGGATATCAACTATGCCCTTTCTCCAAAACCGGATTACCTGAACGGCTTTCAGATGATCGTGATCAACTTAGTCGCCAATACAGAAATCGAGCTGAACATGAAAAAGAAGATAATCCGCGATGCCCTATATGACTATTACAAAACAAAGGAATCCGGGTTCATGCCTCTGCCGCCCGCCATGAAGGGAGATTTTCTCGAAGCCCCTCAGAAGGCCCTGAGCAAATTTGCAGATGTGAAAAAAGGAGGCGGGTTTGAATATGTCGGAGCAATCATGCCTGTTGAGAAGATACCGGATGCCTGCAGGGAGGGGGTGCGTATAACAGACAGATACGGCATAACGTATTCACTCGGTGCACGGATTATCGGCAGGGGGCACTCTGCCATGTTCTTCTTTGCCTACCCTTTCAACCGTGCGGATACACAAGACATAGAAAAAGTCAGTCATGCCCTGGAGGATACAAATGCCGCTGCCCTCAAGCTCGGGGGTATCCCATGGAAGACCGAGGTTTCAGGGCAGAAGCTCATCCTTGAACAGATGGAACCGCAGACGTCATCGCTCATGATGAAGATAAAATCTCTGCTCGATCCGAACGGGATCATGAACCCCGGAAACTGGGAGGTAAAGTGATGGACAGCGAATATACAGATATCATTCACCGCTGCTTTCGATGCGGATGGTGCAAGCTCCCAACAACATACCAGGATTTCAACTGTCCGGCATACCTGAAATACCGCTTTGAATCATTTGCATCAGGAGGCAGGATGTGGCTTATCAGGGCATGGATCAACGGCGAGATTGAAGCGTCCGAACGCTTCAATCAGATCCTGTTTTCCTGCGTCACCTGCAGGAACTGCGTCGAGGCATGTGCACTTCCCAAGATCAAGGACAAGCTTGTGGATATATTTATCGCAGCAAGGCAGGACCTCGTTGATCAGGGTAACATTCCCCCTGCTGTACGCGATTACCTCAAGGCAATGACGGTAAACGGCAATCCATATAAGATGCCGCAGGAGCAAAGGGGAGCATGGGCAGAGGGTCTGAATATTGATCGCTATGAGGATCAGGAATATCTCTTTTATGCAGGTGATGTCGGCTCATACGATGAACTGGGGATGAAAATGGCCAGGTCCACGGCAAGGCTCCTTAAGTCTGCCGGTCTTTCATTCGGCATCCTGGCCGAGGAAGAAACGAGTGACGGCAACGATGTAAGGGCTGCAGGCGAAAAAGGCCTTGCCGATTATCTTGCACAGACCAATATCGAGACATTCAACAATAAAGGGGTAAAAAAGATCATCACCCTGTCTCCACATGGATATAATGCCTTCAGAAACGAGTACCCGGCTCTCGGCGGACAGTTCGAGGTATATCATTACACACAGGTACTGAATTCTTTTTTGGGAGACAAGATCCATACCGGCAGATATGAAAAAAAGGTTGCCTATCATGACCCATGCTACCTGGGGAGGTGGAATCAGGAATATTTTGCGCCAAGGCGTATCCTTGGTTCTATTCCCGGCCTCAAGCTGGCTGAAATGGACCGGAACATGAACAATGCCCTGTGCTGCGGCGGAGGTGGTGGTAACTTCTTTACCGATATCCTCGGAACAGGTCCCGATCTGTCAAGCAGGGCACGTGTTAGGGAGGCGCTAAGCACAGGGGCCGAAGTCATAGCGGTTGCCTGTCCGCAGTGCTATAAAATGCTCGATGACGCAGTAAAGGACGAGGGCGTTCAGGATCGTATAAGGGTGTCAGACATTGCCGGGATTATACTCGAATCCGGCATGAAGTGAAGTACTGTCTGAACAGGCATATATTCTTGAATTGAGCTTGCTTTTCAACCCGGATTTATCATGGGCAGGGATGGACCTGCAGCGAAAATCTTGCCTTTCTCGCAAGAGGCTCCTGCTGTACAGGCTATGATTCAACCGGTCGGCTCGTTTAATATCATGGAAACAAGGTCATCCAGCTCTTTGATGTTATATGGCTTGGCAATGATCCCTTTGAATCCGTAGTCCTTGTAATTGGCCATTATAGTATCATTGGAGTAGCCGCTGCTTACGACAGCCCTTATATTCTGATCTATCTCCTGCAGTTTGAGTATTGCCTCTTTACCTCCCATACCTCCCGGTATCGTAAGATCCATTATGACAAGGTCAAAGGGGCTTTCATATCTCTGTGCGTGGGTATATTTATCAATAGCCTCCTGCCCGTGCTGCGCAAATGCAACCTCATAGCCCAGCTTTATGAGCATATTCCCGCACACTTCCCGTACGATCTCTTCGTCATCCATGACAAGGACCCTTCCTGTTACCCGTCCTGAAGGCATTGAAACAGGTCTTTCGTCTTCCAGGCATGGCTGACGCCTTGTTGCCGGAAGGTAGATATGGAAGGAGGTCCC
>JAFGTK010000170.1 GCA_016934135.1 Deltaproteobacteria bacterium
CGTTATTTTTTTATTTATATGAAGCTGACATATAATGTCAAGTCTTGATATGAAAAGGACAATTGAATTATACTGCCAACAGGACAACCTCTGCTTATCATGTTCAGATGCTGGATGAATCTACCTGTATGGATAGAATCACTTGATATAGAAAGGATTAAGAAGGAGGCCGGCATACATACTGTGCAGGGATGCGATCCGGTATCTGCACAATGACGGCAGATGACTGATGATATTCAGGACAGACCGGCTCTGGCGGAATCCGGCCCGGATATCCTCATACTGATCGGCAGGGTCAAGGAAGAATAACTGCCTGTGCTCATAGGTTAATCATTCCACTCATCGGGGAGAGGCTGGGGGCCGGGGACAATCCCCGCGATATCAGGATCTTCTACGCCGGATACGATATCATCGCTGGCCTTGAGCTCTTTTCGCTCCTGCTTGCGAACTTCTTTTTCCATTTTCTTCTTTCTCTTGGCCTCTTCCCGCGTTTTCTTCTTGAATGTATTTTGTGATTTATTTGCCATAGTATACTCCTGATACGTTATTACCCTTCAAAACACACGAATTCCAGATGATCATGATACAATAATCTTTTTTTACGTGAAAAGATATGTGAACTGTTCAGGTAAAGTCAGGGGAGGAACATGTCCTCCCCTGTATGATTTTAGATTTTGCTAACGTTTGATGCCTGAGGACCCTTTGGTCCGTTTACAATATCAAAGGCTACCCTCTGACCTTCTTCGAGCGTTCTGAAGCCCTGCTCATTGATTGACGTGTGGTGAACAAAAACATCATCACCGCCATCTGATGTGATAAAACCAAAACCCTTCTTTTCGTTAAACCATTTTACTGTGCCTTCTGCCATTTAAATACCTCTTGTTCCAGATTCTCCTGTTTGGCAAAACAGCAGATCTGATTGTGTATTTCTGATTAAGGAAGATATCATCGATGAATTGATGACTTAAAGAAATGTTTTCGAATACTTTCTTCGTTAATCAAGATTCAAGTCCGATATTTTCTTATCCCAGATATCAGTTATCCCTAATGCATGGACATGGGGCATGTCAAGGGTAAAAAATTTAAAACACACACAGGTATCATCCCTGTTTCATCAGTGTAATGCTCTCGATTTCATTGATGTTACACCATTCATTGAGAATGGGCCAGGCACCCTTGCTCAGAAGGACCGGATTATTCGATAATCTTGAAGATCCTGGGTTTTTTTCTTGACGGACGCTCAGGTATCTTTCTGGGATACCCTATGATAATCGGTGCAATAATCCTGTGGCTCGCAGGTATCCCGATCTCTTCGAGCAGTTCAGGGTCTCTGATATAAGCCCCAAGGTCCACCCAGCAGGTCCCCATACCCCGCAAAGCGGCGGAAATCATGAAGTATGCGGCAGCAAGCGAGCAGTCTGCAGGTGCTGAATGCAGCTTTTTAGGACCGGTAATATAGACGAGGCACGGGGCATTATAAAATACATTGAACTGTGCATCACTTAGAATCCCCCTGTACATTCTCAAGATGGGGGACTTGATAACAAGCATGTCTTCAAGCAGCTTTGCCTTGCTCTCATCTGAAAGACGCTTCATCATATCCCTGTCTGCAACTACTGCAAACCCCCAAGGCTGACGGTTGCCCGCGCTGGGGGCTTCACAGGCGTCAGTAATGATCTCCCTGATTATGGAAAGGGAAACCTCTCTCTCATCATAATCTCTCACTGAGCGTCTTTTTTGAATAAGCTCTTCGAACAGGCTCACAACTTCACCTCTGAGTCATATATGGGCATGAATTATCTCATAAGCCGTCATTGATTCACAGCAGAAAAAGGGTTATTGAGAACATGGAGCGCATCATGAGAAAAGCCAAGACAAAGAACAAACACCTGAGCATGCTGTGTGATATCGGGGATCTGACAAATCTGCTTGCAGGCAGTTATACGATCGATAATTTTCTCCTTCAGGCAGCCAAGATGGTCGCCCGTTACCTCGATGCCCAAGCCTGTTCTATTTATCTATATGATGAATCAACCGACGAACTCGTACTGACTGCAACCTCTGGACTGAATCCCCGGGCCGTGGGAAAGGTTCGAATAAAGATGGGAGAAGGGATTGTAGGACATTGCCTGAAGCAGCTTACGCCGGTATGTGAGGGTGAAGCGATCCACAATCCCCATTTCAAATATTTTGAAGAGGCCAAAGAGGATCGCTTCCATTCATTCTTGGTGGTGCCGATTCACAGAGGACCGGTCAAGATCGGGGCACTCGTTGTCGAGCATGAACGTCCCGACTATTTCGATGAAAGCGATACAATTGCACTGCGTGCAGCCACCTCACAGCTTGCCTCATCCATAGAGAACGCACGCATGCTCATGGAGATTCACCTGGAAGATGACCGTCTTCAAAGCAGCCGCACCTCAGAGATTCCACATCTTATAAAGGCAACTGCTGCCGTTGAAGGCTTTGCCTTTGCACCTGCCAAGGTTTACAGAAAAAACCCGGAGACATTACTGCATGATGCCTCCCTTCATGAGAACAGATATACCATGGCGGACTTCCAGCTTGCCGTGGAGTCTACAGCGCAACAACTGCAAAACCTTCAGTCCAGGTTTGCCAAGCGTCTCCCTGAAAGTGCATCTCTGATATTCACAACTCATTTCATGATGCTGAAAGACCCGAGTTTTGTAGGAGAAATGACCCGTATAATCCAGCAAGGCACCCCTGTATCCCTTGCTGTTTCACAGGTCTCCCTGCACTATATCTCCCTGTTCTCCTCCAATACCCATGGTTATATCCGCGAGAAGGCCAATGATGTGGAAGATCTTGCATTGCGAATCCTGAGGAATCTGACATCTCCGGGCTATAAGGACGACAACTTCAGCCAGAGAAGCATTGTAATCGCAAGCCAGCTGTATCCTTCGGACATCCTGAAACTCGTTTCAGACGACGTACAGGGAATCATTCTCGCAGGAGGAGGAATAACAGCTCACATATCCATCCTGTCGCGGTCACTGCAGATACCCCTTGTCCTGGCCGATCAACAGGAGTTGCTGAGCCTGCCTGATAATACACCGGTTCTTATCGATGCCCATATCGGGAATATCTATATTGATCCGTCTGACGACATTGTGCGACAATTCGAAGAACGTCGCAGTGTCAGTGAAACCGCCCGGCTCACAGATGACCTTATGCAACCGATTACTCAAACCCGTGACAGGGTACGGGTACACCTGATGGCCAATATCAATCTTTTAAGCGAGATTGTCCTTGCACGGCAGCTCAAGGCAGAAGGAGTCGGTCTTTACAGAACGGAATTCCCCTTTCTGATCCGCAGCACCTTTCCGTCCGAAACCGAACAGTATCTCGTATACAAACGCCTTGTCGATGAGATGAAGGATCTGCCCGTCACCATCCGTACCCTCGATGTGGGAGGAGAGAAGGTTCTGTCGTACCTGGATGCAGCACAAGAGCCGAATCCGGAACTCGGGCTCCGGTCTATCCGGTTCACGCTAAGGCACAGGGATATCTTTGAGACTCAGATCCGGGCAATCCTGCGCGCTGCTGAAGGTTCACCGGGGGTACGCATCATGTTCCCCATGATTTCCTCCCTTGATCAGTTTATCGAGGCAAAACAGGTGGTGTTTGACTGTATGGAATCATTAAAAAAGGAAAAACTGCCATATCACCCAAATCCGGAGATAGGTATGATGGTGGAACTCCCTTCCGTGCTTGAGATCATGGATGCTCTGGCAGAGACTGCTGATTTCTTCTCCATAGGAACCAATGGCTTCATACAGTATATGCTGGGCGTGGACCGAACAAACCAGAAGGTGTCTGATTATTATTGCCCGCACCACCCGTCCGTGCTTCGGGGCATCTCAAAGGTGGTAGATGCCGTACAACTAAAGGGAAAGGAAGTGTCCGTATGCGGGGAGATGGCCCATGAACCGGCATACATACCTTTCTTCCTCGGCATCGGCATTCGCTTGCTCAGTATAGATCCCCTGTTTCTGCCAGAGGTGCAGCAGTGCATAACCGGAATGAACATATCCGATGCCGAAACCTATGCAGCCTCCCTCCTGGCACAATCGACCCTGAAGGGTATCGAGGCCCTCATGGCAGAGCACAAACAGCACAAACTCATCAATATCAGCGCTGAACAGTGACATAAGCCAGGTAATAAAACCGTCTTCGAGCACTCAATACATGCAGCCTTCACTATGGTCAGTGTTTACGACATCAATCTATTCTATAC
>JAFGTK010000171.1 GCA_016934135.1 Deltaproteobacteria bacterium
ATCGGACAGCTAAAGGCCGGCAAGATTAACGAAGACTATCTGCGCCAGCTCGAAGGCTGTGCATGTCCCACAGCAGGGTCCTGCTCAGGGATGTTTACGGCAAACTCCATGAACTGTCTGACAGAGGCATTGGGGCTTGGTCTGCCGGGCAACGGAACGGTTCCTGCCGTGTTTTCCGAAAGGATCAGGCTTGCAAAGCTCTCCGGCATGAAGGTGATGGAGTTGCTCGAAAAGGGAATAAAACCCCGTGACATAGCAACCAGGAGTGCATTTAACAATGCCATTGCCGTAGACATGGCGCTCGGATGCTCTACAAATACCGTGCTGCACGTCCCGGCCGTGGCGTATGAGGCAGGAATAGAGCTCGATCTCGATGATTTCGACAGAATGGGCAAGAAGGTGCCTCATCTGTGCAACTTATCTCCTGCAGGACCCCACCACCTGGAGGATCTCTACCAGGCAGGCGGGATCCAGGCCGTGATGAAACGCCTTGAAGGGCTCGATGTCCTCGATGTCAATGTCATGACCGTTACAGCGCAAACCCTAAAAGAAAACCTAAGACAGGTAGAGATACATGACCCGGATGTGATCCGAAGTCTTGACAATCCCTATCATGCAGAAGGCGGCATAGCGATTCTCAGGGGCTCGATGGCGCCTGACGGTGCTGTGGTGAAACAGTCGGGTGTTCTGCCCGAGATGATGCAGAGGCAGGGAAGGGCAAGGGTCTTCGATTCAGAAGAGGATGCCACGGATGCTATTATGTCCGGGAAGATAGTAAAAGGGGATATCATCATTATCAGGTATGAAGGCCCCAAGGGCGGTCCCGGCATGAGGGAGATGCTCACACCAACATCGGCTATTGCCGGCATGGGCCTTGATACGGATGTTGCCCTGATAACCGACGGCAGATTTTCAGGAGGCACCAGGGGTGCCGCAATAGGCCATTGTTCTCCGGAGGCTGCACAGGGCGGTCCCATTGCACTGGTAAAGGAAGGAGATCTGATACTGATCGATATCCCTGCAAGAAAACTCGATCTTCTGGTCGGAGAAGACGAGCTTGCAGAACGGAAAAAGGCATGGGCTCCGAGGGTTAAGGAATTGACGGGTGTTTTGAAACGTTATGCGCAGATGAGCCTTTCGGCTGATAAAGGTGCGCGGTACAAGGATTGATGAAAGAGGCGATTTACTGGAAAAGCCTTGATGAAGGCAGGGTGCAATGTGTTCTCTGCCCCCATAGATGTATTATCGGCGATGACAGGACAGGTATATGCGGCGTCAGGAAAAATGTAGCAGGTGTTCTTTACAGCCTTGTATGGGCAAAGAGCGTTGCCGCAAGCGTGGATCCCATAGAGAAAAAGCCGCTTTTTCATTTCTATCCCGGTACAACTGCGTTTTCCATTGCAACCGTGGGGTGCAATCTCAGGTGCAGATTCTGCCAGAATAGTGATATATCCCAATATCCAATTGAGACCGGGCGTATAACAGGCAGGGACCTGCTGCCCGAAGATGTTGTCGAGTCGGCCGTTTCGAGCGGCTGTGCCAGTATTTCCTATACCTATACCGAGCCCACGATCTATATCGAGTATGTACTCGATACGGCTCAAAAGGCTTGTGAAAAAGGGATCAAGAATACCATGATCACCAACGGCTACATATCCACGGATGTGATCCGCGAAAAACTCTCAGGCCTTGTCGATGCAGCCAATATCGATCTGAAATCCTTTTCCGATACCTTCTACAAGAAGCTCTGTTCGGCAAGGCTTCAGGGGGTTCTTGATGCCATCAGGGCCTACTATGAGGCAGGGATATGGATCGAGATCACCACTCTTTTGATCCCGAACGAGAATGATTCTGCTGACGAACTCAAGGATATCGCCTCTTTTATCAGATCGATAAGCCCTGATATCCCCTGGCACATAAGCAGGTACTATCCCCACTACCTGTATGACAGTGCACCGCCGACACCTGTGAAAGAGGTCGAGACTGCCAGGGATATCGGATTAAGCCAGGGGCTAAAGTATGTATATACAGGCAATGTCATGGGTCATATAGGAGAAAATACCTTCTGCCATAATTGTGGTGCAGAGATAATTAAAAGACAGGGTTTTTTAGTGACAGAAAACGCGATGAGGGGCAATACCTGCCTCCATTGCAACCAAACCATACCAGGGAGGTTCCAATGAAACACCAGAATTTCATGCTTAAGGTCGTAGATGCAAAAAAGGCTGAAATCAGAAAAGTGCTCAAAGATGCAGGAATAGAGGTCCGTTCTCTGACCGAGGTATATTCCGAAGATATCGAAGGAGAGAAAAAAGAGGAAGGCGATGCCGAAAAAACAGACAAAGGATAAGAAAGATCTTGCATACAAGCCCAAATCCGGATGGGATACGTTTAAAGGGCGGGACAAAGAGATTGAGGCCTATAATGCAGAGTACATGGCCTTTTTATCCAGGGTAAAGACCGAGAGAGAGGCTGTCTCGTATATTGAAGAGAGTGCCTGCGCAAACAGGGACCTTCATGTCTTCGGCAACCGGGGCAAGGCCATGGCCCTGTGCAGGAAGGGGGCATCCCCTATGCAGGATGGCATCAGGATAATTATTGCCCATATTGATTCTCCCAGACTCGATCTTAAGGCGAATCCCCTTTATGAAGACACTGATCTTGCCATGCTCAAGACACACTACTACGGGGGCATAAAGAAGTATCAGTGGCTTGCAAGGCCGCTGGCCATTCACGGCGTGGTGATAAGGGAAGATGCAACCAGCGTGAAAATCGTCATCGGAGAGGAGGATGATGAGCCCTGTTTCACCATCGAGGACCTGCTTCCTCATCTCGCAGGCAAGACCCAGTACACCAAGAAGATCGAGGATGCGTTTCAGGCAGAGAAGCTCAATATCATATTCGGCTCCCGCCCGGACCTGAAGGCGAAAGACGATAAAGTCAAAGCACAGATTCTCTCACTGCTTTATGAAAAATACGGTATTGTCGAGCAGGACTTTGTCTCTGCGGATCTCGAGATCGTGCCTGCAGGATCTGCCAGGGAAGTGGGCCTGGACCGTTCGATGATAGGTGCATACGGACAGGACGACAGGGTATGCGCCTGGGCAGCCTTTGCAGCTGTGCGCGACTGTTCAGATCTGCCCTATACATCGATTGTACTGCTCGTAGACAAAGAAGAGATCGGTAGCGACGGCAATACAGGGGCAAAGAGCAATTTTCTGGAAGAGGTTTTATGGCAGCTTTCCAAGAAATTCAATGAAGATATCATCCCATCACGGGTACTGTTCAGGAGCAGGGCCCTGTCGGGTGATGTCAACGGTGCCTTTGATCCTGACTTTCCCGAGGTTCATGAAAAGACCAATGCAGCAAAGATGGGTTACGGAGTATGCGTGACAAAGTTTACGGGTTCACGGGGAAAGGCCGGCTCGAGCGAGGCACATGCAGAGTATATGGGATGGATCAGGTCTTACCTGAACAGGAACAATATTCCCTGGCAGACAGGCGAACTCGGTAAAGTAGATGAGGGCGGCGGCGGCACGGTTGCAAAATACCTTGCGGAATATGGGATGGATATCGTTGATATGGGTCCGGCCCTGCTGTCCATGCATGCGCCGTTTGAGCTTTCATCAAAGGTTGATACCTTCTCTACGTACCTTGCATACCGCTCTTTCATGGAGGAAAGATGAAGAATAAGGTTTTTGCTCATGTGGGCTCACTCATGGGTGGCATGGTGCATAATCTCAATACCCCTCTGATGTGGGTTATGGGAAGGGCTCAGCTCCTGGAGGCCAGGAATGAGAAGATAGAGACGCTAAAGGATCTTCCCGAAGAGGAGATCTTGAAGATCAAGGCAAAGAACAGCAAGGACATTACCTCCATTCAGGAGGGTGCCAACAAGATCGACAGTATCCTGAAGTCTCTAGGCTATAAGGTGCAGATGATCAACGAAGGTTACACATCCATTGAACTGAAAGAATTCCTGGAAATGGAGACGGATTTTCTCATGGCCGATATGCGGTTCAAGCATGAGACTCACCGTGAAATAGCCCTTGATTCCAGGTCCCATTATGTAAAGGGCGACTACAATGTCCTCTCGTGCTGTCTGATGGGGATAATCGATACGATTCTCAACAATACGGAGAAGGGGCGGACTCTCAGAATCAGCCTTGATAACGGGACAATACGGCTGGGGTGCCCGGAACTGCAGTATACCGACAAAGTGAAGCAGGAAATTGAAAATTTCTGCGGGGAACTCGCAGACACGGCAGACGTTGTTACCGACACGGCCAGCGGTTTTCAGATATCACTGTGCATGAAGGACGGATGATGCCTGAAAAGGATGTCATCATCTGCCCGAACTGCGGGGAGAAAATAACAAGATACCGTAATCCTTTCCCTACTGTTGACATCATTATTGAATATTCATCGGGTATTGTTCTGGTATCCAGAAAAAACCCTCCTCACGGATGGGCGCTTCCCGGAGGATTCGTTGATTATGGAGAATCGCTGGAGAATGCAGCCCGGAGAGAGGCACGCGAAGAAACAAGCCTCAGGATAGATAATCTGCAGATGTTCCACGTATACTCCGATCCAGGGCGTGATCCCAGGTTTCATACCATAACAACCGTATTTGTCGCCCGTGGGGAGGGAGTGCTGCAGGCAAGTGACGATGCCGTCGATGCCGTGGTTGTGGATCCTTATCATCTTCCGGATCCTGTGGTCTTCGACCATGCAAAGATAATCGAGGACTACAGGGAATGGAAGGCGAGGCATCACGGAGGGATTTCAATACCATGACAGGCAGGGAAGAACTATATCTTATCGATGGAAGTTCCTATATTTACAGGGCTTTCTATGCCATGAGAAATCTCTCG
>JAFGTK010000172.1 GCA_016934135.1 Deltaproteobacteria bacterium
CCCATGTCAATAGCGGTATGAACATTCGGCAGCCGGTCATCCACCACGACACACTTTTCAGGGGTCATGCCGTAGAGCTCCATAATCTTGTAGTAGGGGTATGGCCTGGGCTTTGGAATAAAGTCCATATACTCTATGGTAAACCGGTCGCTGAACAGATCGGAGATCCCCAGGGCATCCAGAACACGGTTCACATATTCGACAGAACCGTTTGAGAACACGATCAGTTCATAGGGTATCTTCTTGAGAGTGTCCCTGAGTTTTTCATCCGGCTTCAGAAGATCTTTCACCGGCACGTCATGAACATCCTTCAGGTATTCTTCCGGATCAACACCGTAATGCTTCATGAGCCCGCCCAAGGTGGACCCATAGGTCTGTATGTATTCTTTTCTTAACACTCTGGCTTTTTCCAGATCAATCCTGCACCAGGACATGACATAGTTATCGATCTTCTTGTTTACAAGAGGAAACGGACCGGTCCCCTTCTGGTACAATGTGTCATCGACATCAAGAAAAACCATCTTCATACAGCATGCCCCTTGAAAATACTCTCCTCTTCACACGCCTTTCTTCTCATCAGAATAATCTCAAACCACATCAAGGCGGAAAATATATCATAACTATTTACAAAAGTCGAGCCTTTCATACAACTGCTTGTATTTCCGTGTTATCCCTGTTGCAGGAATAACCCCGCTGCAAGCAGTATCGGGGTGGAGATATTGATAACCACGTTTCTGGTCATATATGGAAGAAGACCCGGGATATCGTCTGCATAGCGGACAACGCCTTTTATAGTAGCTGCCGCGATAAGCAACGTGGCAAGCCCGAGTAAGCTTGCCAGAGGGAATATGCCCGATACATAGCCCGCAAGTATGGGCACATAGGCGGCAAGAAGAATGATGGTATAAACCTTTGCCGAGGCCTTTCTGCCGATTACTATGGGCAGATGCCACCTTCCCACGGCAGTGTCGGCCTCTACGTCCGGGAACTGATTGAGCAGCAGGAGATCGCTTACAAGAAAAAACGGCACGAGCGAGGCAGTAAATGATATCCAGGAATAGCTGCCGGTCAGTGCGAAATCCGTACCCATAACCATGAGCGGGCCGAAACCCAGCCCCGGCACGATAAGGCAGACAACCGGGTTCTTTGTGAAGACCGTTGTATATGCTGCAACAGTGATAATGCCCACAAGCCCCAGCGGCAGAAGCCATATGCCTCTTACATACAGAAAGTAAATTCCTATTGCAGCCGTGATGATCAGTGTAAGAACACCTGTAATCAGGGCATAATGGGCCTTGTCCGGATTTGCCGGCAGAGCGCCGCTTCCCCCGGAGAACGGGGTCGGTCTGGTGATGAGATCCAGCCCGCTTTTAAAGTCATAGTATTCATTCAGCGCGTTCACACTGATATGTGCACACAGGGCGCCTGCAAGAATCAGCACCACATGGTAGAGGTTTATGGAAAAACCGGAAAATGCCGCTGTTGCCACTCCCAGCACCACGCATGCAGGGGTAAGGGTAAGAAAAGACAGTTTCATGGGACCGAAGATTGCACTATTCATCACTAAATATCTCCATCTGTTTTTGTTTTTCATCTGCATCAAGGAGTGCATATGCCTTTGCACACACCTCCCTGCCCCGGGGTGTGCGCCTGATATAGCCCTTCTGAATGAGGTACGGCTCGTAGACATCCTCTATGGTGTCCTTGTCCTCGCCCATGGAAGCAGCCAGGGATTCTATGCCAACCGGTCCTCCGGAGAACGAATTTATCATGGTTTCGAGGATCTTCCTGTCCATCCTGTCAAGGCCGGAATTGTCGATATCGAGCCTGTTCAGAGCCATATCCGAGATATCCGGGGTAATGACGCCGTTAGATAGAACATCTGCAAAATCGCGGACCCTCCTGAGCAGGCGGTTCGCAATCCGCGGTGTTCCCCGAGAGCGTCTGGCGATCTCGTAAAGGCCGTTGTCATCCGAAGATATGCTCAATATCCCGGAGGTTCTTTTCAGGATACTTGCCAGTTCATCTATGCTGTAGAATTCCAGGTGGCCGATTATGCCGAAGCGGTCGCGCAGCGGAGATGTGATCATGCCAGCTCTGGTCGTTGCAGCGACAAGGGTGAAGGGATTCAGGTCTATGCGTATGGACCTGGCAGACGGTCCCTGGCCGATAATGATATCCAGCTTGAACTCTTCCATGGCAGGGTACAGGATCTCTTCAATGGCATTGCCCAGGCGGTGTATCTCATCGATGAACAGCACATCGTTGGGTTCGAGGTTTGTTAGGATGGCGGCAAGATCGCCGGATTTTTCAATGGCAGGACCGCTCGTGACCCGCAGTCCCACATCGCTCTCATGCGCAATGATATATGCCAGCGTTGTCTTGCCGAGACCGGGAGGACCGTAGAACAGACAGTGATCAAGGGGTTCCCTGCGTGAGCGTGCCGCCTGGATGAATACATCGAGGTTTTCCTTAAGGGCAGTCTGGCCGACATATTCACTCAGTGTGCGCGGCCTGATATTGGCTTCGAACTCAACCTCGCCCCGGTCAGTAAGGGTACCTTCCAGCTCTGTTCTCATTACATCAATTCCTTCAATGCCCCGCGCACCAGGTCTTCTACACTGTCTGCCTTCACACAGCCCACTGACCTGCGTGCCTGGGTCTCAGAATACCCCAATGCAACAAGGGCTGCAACAGCATCTTCACTGATATTTACCGGGCCGCCTGTCCTGGCGCGTACCTTGTAGAGCTTTGCGATCTTTTCCCTGAGTTCCAGCACGATCCTCTGGGCACTCTTTTTTCCTATACCCGGCAGGGTGCTGAGATAGCTGATGTTCTCGTTTACCACCTCATCCAGGAACTGGTTCGGGTCTATGCCGGATATGACATTCATGGCAGTCTTTGGCCCTACCCCCGAGACATTCAAAAGCAGCGAAAAGATCTCCTTCTGCCTCAGATCAATAAAGCCGTAGAGATCCATGGAATCTTCCCGCGCGATGAGCGTCGTGAAAAGGGTTGCCTCGTCTCCGCAGACAAGACTCAAAGAGGTGCCTGAAGGAACATGCACGAGATAACCCACGCCAGAGACCATGAGCGTTATGTCTGATCCGGAATTCTGGACAACCTCCCCCTTGAGCATGCTGATCATTGAGTAAGCTCCTTGAAACGCCTGCACGATGAATGGCACACCCCGATAGCCAGTGCATCGGATGCATCGCGTGAAGAGATCAGGTCTTTGGGAAGATGGAGTATGGTAGTGATCATGGAATAGATCTGCTCCTTGTCTGCCCGGCCGTATCCGCAGGTGGCCTTTTTCACCTCTGTGGGCGTATACTCGAACACAGGGATATCCATAAGCGTTGCTGCAAGGATGATCGCCCCTCTGGCATGTCCGAGCTTGAGAGCGCTCTGGGCGTTTACAGCATGAAACGATGTTTCTATGGCGACCTCCGCAGGCCGGTAACTCCTGAACACATCGCTCAGCCCAAGAAATATCTCTTTGAGCCTGCCTACCAGATCAGTCGATTTCGGCCTGATGGTCCCATGTGATACATAAGCAATGCTGCTTGCCGAGGCTGAATTGACCTTAAGCATGCCATAGCCTGTTGCACGTGTTCCGGGATCGATGCCGCAGATAACCATCATGCCTGCAGCTGTGCCATTTCCTCGTCGTCAATATCAAAGTTGGAAGCGATGGACTGCACATCGTCAAGGTCTTCCAGTGCATCCAGCAGTTTCAAGGCCTGCAGGGCCTGTTTTCCGGTCAGGGTCACGTTTGTCTGCGGAACCATCTGCACTTCGATCTGGGTGTAGCTGATGGAATTGTTATCAAGGGCCTCACGCACGGTCTCTATATCTTCGGGAGAAAACAGGATCTCAAACACATCGCCCTGGTCAGAGATGTCATCCACGCCGGCATCCAGCATGATACCGTAGAGCGTGTCTTCATCCACTGCGCTTTTGTCAATGGATGCATAGCCTTTCTTGTCGAACATCCAGCTTACACAGCCTGTCTCGCCCAGGTTGCCGTTGTACTTGGTGAAAAGATGCCTGATATCCGCAACTGCACGGTTCTTGTTGTCTGTAAGGACGTTTACCAGAACAGCCATGCCGCCCGGTCCATATCCTTCATAGGAGTTCTCTTCAAGGTTATATCCTTCCAGCTCGCCGGTGCCTTTTTTAATGGCACGTTCGATGTTGTCTTTAGGCATGTTGGAAGCCTTTGCAGTAGCTACTGCCGACCGCAGACGGGCATTGCCGTCGAGGTCGCCGCCGCCCATGCGGGCCGCAACTGTAATTTCTTTTATGAGCCTGCTGAAGACCTTGCCTCTTTTGGCATCCGCAGCACCTTTTTTGTGCTTGATCGAACTCCATTTATTATGACCGGACATACATATCCTCCCATTCTTGTTTATTACATTCAGCCCTTCTAGCATAGAGTATACATTCTGACAAGATAGCTGTATGCTTTGTTAAGCCACGCTTTCAGAACGATCAACCACTATATTCATACTGTTTTTCATCCATCATTGATGAACCCTCAAAATCTAAAAGCAAGTTCAGTGACTTTTTTGCGAAGCTATCAAAATTGAGATAAGAAAAAATGCAGATATATCTGATTAATGAGAAGTCATATGCACATATGTAATACACGAACACGGCTGCTCATGGATAGCAATTGGTATCGCAGATAATACTGAATTTGGTTTGTTTGTTCATGCTACGCTATCGTCTGGAAGAATGAATCTCCATGAGCAATACCAATCTTCAGGGTGATCATCGGGCGGGCATCCAAGACATTCCACTGTGATTCTTGGATCGATTGTCTGTGCAAACGACCTGTACTCGACAATGCCTGTTGATTTGCAGGGATAGTCGTCCAAGCCCTTTTTTTTCCTGGTTGTCTGCACTATGCATTCATTCATCTGAAAGATAACACTGCCGGGAGACTCGTCCAGGATGGATTGAACATTTATCTGGTGATATGGTCTGAACCTGAGGGCTTTCTTCAATCCGTCAAGACCTGCATACTCCCCGAGCCCAAGAAACTCTTTTATAGTACTGGCTTCAACCGAGCAATATCTACCCACACAGCTCCCGGCAGACCTTTGTGCATCAAGAACGGTATATTTACTTTCAATTTCCTGGAACCAGATCCCGTCGGAAGCGAGCCAGTTGGCCCCCAAGGATTTTATAAGGTTCATAAGACCATCTCTGGACATATTCAACAGGGGGGTTGGAATATTGTTTTCCACTTCAAACCCAAGTGTTTTCCCCAATCTTTTCATCTGAACCCGGCAACTCTTTTTCCATGTATTATTAATAAGTTCAAGGGCCCTTGTCATCCCAAACTGATGCACAGCTTCATTAAAGTATAAGCCATGATGTACGAGTATCTGATGAAACATCAGGATAACCAGCTCTGCCAATTGTTCGTTTGTCAGGTCTTGAGGGCTTTCAATCTGATTTTTTTCCATAGCTGATTCACCCTTTCTCTGTTGTTTGAAGATAGTTACAGGATAATCTTAACGAGCTTCACACCATCAGTATTCCGCCGTTCACATCCAGGATCTTGCCCGTTATAAAGTTGGACGCCTGAGATGCCAGAAAAACAACCGCCTCGGCAATGTCTTCCGGCCGGCCTAATCTTCCAATAGGTACCATCTCATCCCGGTATGGTTCATTTTCCGTCATTGGTGTTGCAATCGGTCCCGGGGCAATACCATTAACATAGATACCGTACTTCATCCCGTTTTTGGCAGCCCATTTTACAAAGGCATGTATCCCGCCTTTTGATGCGCAATAGTGAGGGCCTGCAAGGACACCGCCTACTCTTCCTGCAATGGAACCCATGCAGACAATCTTACCGCCGCCATTTTTCTTCATATAGGGCCATACAGCCTGAGTAACGAGGAAGGTGCCTTTGAGATTTACCTGAATCAACCTGTCCCATTCATCTTCTGTATATTCCTCAAGCTCTTTTGTACTCTCACCAAGTATTCCCGCATTGTTTATCAGAATATCAATCCGGCCCCATTTTTTTATCACCTCTGAGACGGTATTATGAACATCGCTTTTACTCAATATATCGAAACGGAACTCAAGATATTCCTGTTCCCTTTTCTGAATATCCGCCACGGTATCCGTGCACTCAAGCACATCACATACGGCAATATTCGAGCCTTCGCGGGCAAGTGCATCAGCCACTGTTCTGCCAATTCCGCGAGAAGCTCCGGTGACAAGTGCTACCTTACCTGTAAGATCAATAGGTCCGCTGATATCTTTCATATTCTACTTGTACGCGGACCAACCGCCGTCAGTGAGCCAGCCGCCTTCTACAGGAAGGATCGTTCCGGTTATATGACGCGCCCCTGAAGAAACAAGAAACAGGGCCGCTTCAGCGATATCATCCGGATCCGACATGGCTTTCATGGGGATTCTTTCAATCAGTGCTTTTGGATCTCTCTGACCTTTCTCAATCATATCCCTTATAAGAGGTGTTAAAACGTATCCAGGGGCAATGGCATTTACCCTGATATTAAATTGGGCCCACTCGCGTGCAAGGATTTTCGTGAGCATATTCACGGCACTTTTCATTGGGCCATACATTACTAGAGGCAAAGGAGTAAGGCCTGCAATCGACGATATGTTCAGGATGCATCCTGATTTTTGCTTGACCATCTCTTTGCCTGCCCTCCTGCAGCACAGATAAAGCCCCTTGTAGTCGAGATCAAAGATCTTATCTACGTAGTGCAGGTCCAGATCGAGAATTGACTGCGTAGGATGAGTCGTACCGGCATTGTTTATGAGGATATCCACTTTGCCGAATTCGTTGAGAGTCATGTCAAAAAGAAGATTCACATGGTCTTTCCTGGTAACATCTGCCTCTATTGCCAAGGTTTGTCTTCCGAGTTCCTGTATTTCGCGGGCGGTTTCTCTTGCAGCATCATGATTGATGTCAGGAATGACTATGTGGGCCCCTGCCTGAGCAAGGACCCGTGCAATCGACCTTCCGATACCTGAGCCGGCACCGGTTACTACAGCGATTTTACCATCCAGCGCACCCATCACATCTTAACCTTTATCCTATCAAGCTTGGCAGCCAGGTTAACAGGGCAGGGAATAGAAGGCACAGGATAAGAACACCGATCTTTATGAAGCAAAACGGTATAACACCCCTGTAGATATCGGACAGGGTGATATTGTCCGGCACAACCCCTTTCATATAGAAAATATTCAGTCCGAAGGGAGGCGTTATATACCCGATTACCGTAGCCAGCGTGAACATCAGCATGAACCACAGCGGATCTATTCCAAGCGTATGTAGAACCGGCAGGAAAACCGGAATACAGATCATGGTAATGGCAACAGGGTCAATGAACATGCCCATAACAAGGGTTATTGAGAGCATCATGATAATAACCCCATACGTTCCAAAAGGAATCGCTGCCAGAAATCCGCTCACCATTCCCGCAGTACCGGTACAGGTGATAAGCGTAGAATAGCAACCTCCACCTATGACAAGCCACATGATCATGCTGGTTACTTTGAATGAAAGCTTTAAGCCTTGAAAAAGGTTAGGAATTGACAGCTGCCGGTTCATAGCGGCTATCATCAATGCACCGATCGCACCGAATCCCGCGGCTTCCGTAGGGGTGAATATTCCGCCATATATACCACCCAGCACAAGAGCGATAAGCATGATGGGCATGAGAACCGGCGGTATGGCCTTGATTTTTTCCCATGTAGTTGCGATTTCTTCTTCAGGCAAAGGAGGTCCATCCTCAGGATGAGCCTTACACCGCATCCATATGTACATGCTATATAACAAGGTACACAGGATTCCTGGCACAATGCCGCCCATAAAGAGTTTTCCGACAGATAGCGAGGCATATCCGCCAACAATGATCATTAAGTTGCTGGGCGGGATAAGAGGACCCAAAGCACCTCCGGCCGTGATGCAGCCCGTTACTATATTCTTGTTGTATTTCTTTTCAATCATCTCCGGCAGTGCTATCAAACCCATGGAGACAGTTGCGGTTGCTCCAATACCGCTTAAAGCACCAAGGATTGCAGAGATAAATGTAGTCGCAATCGCCAGACCACCACTAAGCCGGCCAGTCCACATACGCATGGTGTTATACAGGGTTGTTGCTATACCGGAAAATTGCAGAATAGATGCCATAAGAACAAAAAGCGGTATGGCGATAAAGACCTCGGTCCGTGCTTGTTTGAAAGAAGCGGATACAACCATGAAAAGGGCGTTTGGTCCGAGGAAGTATAGCAGCAATATTGAAGACAGACCCACCAACGCAAATGCCACTGGCAATCCTGTCATGAGAAGGATTAGCAATGATCCAACAATGATTAAAGCTGTTATCATGATATTATACTCCCTTGCCTTCGTTGTCTTTACCCAGGATGATATACAGGTTCTTCAGAAGCTCAGAGGATCCCTGCAGTATAAGGAGGAAGCACCCGAGTGGAACGAGAAATTTCATAGGATAATACGGCGGAGCCCAGATAGAAGGCATGTTTTCTTTTACCTTCCAGGACATGATAAACATCTGCCATCCTTTTACCATCAGCACTCCCAGTCCAAAGAAGAAGAAAAACGAGGTGATAATCTCCAGCCAGGCGCGTTTCTTTTTATTCATATTGATGGTAAACACATCCACAGTCACATGGCCTTTTGTTAAAAGGGCATATCCGCCACCGAGGAAGGTTATTGCTGCAAAGATCTGAATATTTACATCCCAGGCCCAGATGGTGGGCTGCTTCATTATGTAGCGCATGAAGACTTCAAAGGCAGTAATGCAGACAAGCGGGATCAGCAGCCAGCATAATATTCTACCGATCCATTCATTAAGTGTATCTACGGCATGAATATACCATTGCATGTTCTTTTCTCCATTAATCTCCGATGGTTTAAAGGTAAAAATTAAAACGTGAAAAGTCCATATGCTGTGCAAAAATACTTTTATACATATTACATGCAGTCCTTTTAGATTTCACGTTTCATCTTTTACAAGTAACTCGGCCTTATTATAGATTGTGTTTGTAAGGCGGGATGAGGACAACCATAACAGTCCTCATCCCAGTACAGCGAAAAGATGTTTAGTCCATTGGCCTGCCAACGTCGCGCATCTGTTTCTTTAGAATATCTACACCCTTTGCCATCCTGGGGCTCTTTTTACCCAGTTCGTCCCACAAAGGTGCAACCAGCTTTCTTGCCTTCACCAATTCCTCTTCCGGCAACCAGGAAGCCTTCACGGAGCCCATATTCCTGGCAGCATTAAAGGATTCCTTTGTTTCTGTGATATAGCGGTTTCCTGAGTCTTCGAGTATAAAGCGGGTGCCGAGATCAACAATCGGCTTGAGATCGTCAGGCAACTTATTGAATGAATCCTTGTTGATTAAAAAAGATAGTGCAATCTGGGCAGCTGTTGGGAAGGTGTAATATTCTACAACCTCATGAAACTTAACATCCATAAGACCGGATGCATCATAAATGGCACCATCAATAGTACCGAGTTTCATTGCCATGTAGAGCTCTCCGCCGGGTATAACAACAGCAGAACCGCCGAGTGCCTGAACGTATTTCCCATAAATACCAAGAGCACGGATCTTTTTACCCTTGAGGTCTGAAAGCTTGGTTACCGGGAAATTGGTATTAAAGTGGTAGTAACAGCCCGCAGCACAAGGATAGTGCATTATATTATGCTCTGAATAGGCATCCCGGATAACATCGCCCAGGCCTCTGTTCCAATAGGCATCCCAGTATTCATCCCAGGTCTGGTGTCCCAGAGGCAGACCAATCTCCAGATCTGTTTCAGGGATCAACCCGGTATAGAATCCGCCATAAGAGACAGCGCAATCAAATACTCCCTGCTCGAGGTAGGTAACTATATCCCCCACCGCACACATGGCACCCGGAGGAAGGATCTCAACAGTAAGACGGCCAGCGGTTATCTGCTCAATAAACTTCTGCCATTCCTCACCGTGCATCATCACCGTTGTACCGGTTGGATAGGATGCCTGCATCTTCCATACAATCTGCTTTTGTTTGGCTGCCATTACATTAAATGACAGCCCTATCACCATGAATAAAACCAATAGTAAAACTGTACACTTTCTTCCCATTATGCTACCTCCTGTTTGTCTTTGTAGATTCTATATCTTTCCCCACAGGTCTTGTAATTCTTTACGAATGAGCAAACAGTATACCAATTAGTTCAACAAACTATATTTGTTAATTATTTCGTTTAGATTACATCAACACCCCTTAATTCGTACAGGAGATGCGGTCATTCAGGTGTTGCATAATAGAACGTGTTGTTCTGTTATGGGACATACCACCGTATGAGCAGCCAATCGTTTCTCATCATAATGTTTTTTTGTTACATGCAGGAAGTTCCCCCAAAGGATCAAATATCATGCCATTGCGAGCTAATCAGAGCACTCTCGTATAACGCAACTCTCTGTAATTATAAGACTGCTTCATCACTTCGTTACTCCTAATTCAACCATAAAAAGTAACCAGCTATAATTGTATGATGCATATCAGATATAACCCGTCACGGCCTCTTCGGGGTACCTAATAAAACAATCGCTCAACCATATAAAATAACTACCTTTAACCCGGATTGAAAAAACAACCATGACATTCTGCATCAATCAAGGCAGGGACCGTTCCCCGAACGGTCCGCCTCTAAGGAACATGACCGGGGAAAAACAGTTCTAAACACCTCATACTTGGGAATGGTACATAAATTGCTATTTTTTAGTGAATGTATCTAAGATGAAACCGTCTCTGATTTACAGACTATGTAAGACAAAAGGAGTCAACTATGTTTTCAACCATTGTTTTAGGTGTAGATGGTTCTGCACCTTCTGAAAAGACAGCTGAATATGCAATAAATCTTGCACAGCAATGCGGATCAAAGGTGCTTCTTATACATGTTGTTGATTTCTCGGCATTTAAAAATATTGTGGCAACGCCGCGCGACATAGCAAAACATGTATATGAAAAGGTTATGGAAGAGGCTCAAGGTTATCTCGACGATAAAGAAGCCCTCTGTAAAGAGCATGGTCTTGAATGTGAAAAATTTTTAAAGATAGGAAATCCTGAGGATGAGATCATAAAATTAGCAAAAAACAGCAATGCCGGGGTCATCGTGCTTGGCTCAAAAGGTCGATCAGGAGTAGCAGGCTCAATCTTGGGAAGCGTCGCTTACGGTGTTCTACATCGAGACAAAGATATACCGGTTCTTGTGATTAAGAGCTGAGACAGCCTCTGTCCGTTCCCTTCCTATCTTTTTCCCGGGGAATGTTTTCTTCAGGGAGCAGTTCATCCAAATGCCTTTTATCCTTCTCTTTAGTCATCTCGGGATCCCTTTCTCGGGATGATTATCTTACACTCATAAGAATCGAGATGATTGTACTATTATCAAACACACCTGTCTCATAACAGTACACACACTTTATCATCTACCAATAA
>JAFGTK010000173.1 GCA_016934135.1 Deltaproteobacteria bacterium
CAGGGCCATTGCACCGGAGCCGCAGCTGGTCCTGGCGGACGAACCCACGGCAAATGTGGATTCAAAGACCTCTGAATCGCTGCTTGACCTGATGATGCAGTTGAATAGGGATAAAGGGGTGACCTTTCTCTTCTCCACCCATGATCCGGCGGTGATGCAGCGGGCCCGCAGGATTATCCGGCTCAAGGACGGCAGGATCGATGCAGACGAGGAGAATCCGCAAGGCACAGACCGATGAGCATGGTCCTCTCCAGGCAATGCCCGGCAATCCTCATCACTATTGCGATTATCGTCTTCATGGCCGTACCGCTCCATGCTTTCTGGACGGTGGAAGGTGACGGCTACAAGGCTGATACCGGGGGCAGCATCAGGACCGTCGGTGCAGGGATCAGGAATTATGACGATCCCCTGATCTTCGGCAATGACAATGACTATGACTCAAGCAGTCAGACCCTGCTGCGGCTCACATCAAGGGGCGCTCTCTCCTCATACCTTTCCTTTGAGATCCACCTCGTCCAGGAGATCTTCACCTCCACCGCACAGACAGACGCCCTTATGCCTGGCTCAGCAGCCACATCCCCGATCCCTCAGAGGTATCGGATATCAGAGTCCGGCTGGGACTGGGCCGAGGATGACGATTTCCGGGCAAGCCTCGATGCCGACCGGTTCTACGTACAATACTCGCAGGGTGCTATAGACCTGACCGTAGGCAGGCAGGCAATAAACTTTTCGCAGGCCTATTTCTTCAATCCCCTGGATATTTTTCTTACATTCGACCCCGAAACCTTTGACCGCGACTACAAACCCGGCGTCGACGCTGTCAGGGCCGATATCGAGCTGGGCAGCTTTTCCGGCCTGACCTTTGTGGCTGCTCCGGGAAGAGAACTCAGGGTGGAGGCAACACCGGGGACCATAAGGATCTCCGCAGAATCATTCGCTGACGAGTCATGGTACGGATCAGCCCTCATGGGAAGGTTCAGCACCAACTATCTCGACTGGGATCTTTCCATACAGGCGGGGAAGGTATACGGCGGATACACCATGGGGGCAGGATTTGCCGGGGGATTCCACGGCATGGGGATTCGCGCAGAGGCAGCGTATCTCATTGCCAGAGGCGACAGCACTGCCGGCATTGTCGATGCAAATCCTCCGGATTACCTGCGCGAGGTCGACCTGGTGGAGGATCACCTCATGGTTGTGGCAGGCGTGGATTACCGGTTTGCAAACAGCACGTACTGCAACATGGAACTCCTCTTCAACGGTGCCGGTGACAGCTCCGACCTTGAGGCGTCCCTGCTGCGGTCAGCCACAGGTCAGAGTGTAAGCCTGGGCGAATATCTTGCAGGACTGCAGCTCTCCTATGAGTTTCACCCCCTGCTGACCGGCCAGATCGCATGGATGTATTCATTCTCAGACACTTCAAGTCTTGTCTCACCCACGTTCACCTACAGCGTTGCCGACGAAGCTGAGTTTCTCTGCGGCGCCACGCTTGGCCGTGGTGAAACACCATCAGCACAGCAGATAGCACCTGGACTGAATATCCCTGTCCTGGAAAGTGAATTCGGCACGTATCCCGATGTTTTTTTCCTGGAATTCAAGTTTTATTTCTGATCTCACAGATCAATAACCAGCTTCAGATAGTAACTATTTTCATATTCCAACAAAAAAAACTGGGGTGAAATTCTTTTGCAGCCGTATTGCTTTTAGTCAAGTTGTTTTTATTATAAAAAAATACAGTAAGAGGTAATTGCAACACTCTCGGACTGTCATTCCCGCAGAGGCGGGCTTGTCCCAGAAAGGGGAAATACAGTACATACAGAGGCTTCTGGGGCCCCGCCTTCGCGGGGACGACATGATAGGAGTGATTTGCAAGTGGCTCAGTACTTGATTTTTTATTTTTTGTCTGTTTTTTCTTATCCCTCTGTAATTACTCCTCATCTTTACGAAGATAACCTGCCGGAAGGAGAACATAATGAAGAAATATGAACGAGATGAGATCTTTTCCGGGATACGTCAGGTGGACTGGCATATCGGCGGGCAGAAGATCCAGCATCCTGTGTTCTTCAGGGATGTCTCTTCGTTCGGCGCCTTGCTTCCGGCGCGTATATCTTGTCTGCGGCAATTACTACCGGATATCAGGTTTTCCCCGGCACGCATCCTGCCCGGCATCGGACTAATCTCCATCAACGCCGTTGAATTCAGAGACATGGCCTTTAATGATCTCTCGATTGCTATTGTACTCAACAACCCCGGCATGACAAAGATCCCCGGCTACAACCTCTTGAGGCAGGCTATGCAGTTCAACACCTACATATATATTCTCTATCAACTGGTGAATTCAGACAATGCCAGCCTGCTGCTGTCCGGGTGGTCCGACATACCCTCGCCTGTCGTTTCCATGGCGTTATCCCATCAACCCGGGATACTGTCCTGTGAGGCCCGTCAGGATGAGGAACTTATCCTGTCACTCAGGGGAAATAAAATACAGGCCGGACGTTCTGATCTTATGAAATGCTTCTGCCATTATTATGAGAATGGACAGCCGCAGTCATGGGAATTCAAGGTAAATGCCCTGGAGTATGGCTTCTCCGTGTCTCCGGGAGATTTCGAACTGAACATCGGCACAAGCCATCCCATTGCGCGGGAAATCTCCGACATCATCATCTCGCCAAAGGCGCTTCTGTACACCTACGTGCCCTGTGCACAGGCTGTTCTCTATGGACCCGAGCATCTCCAGGTATCAAACCTCAAATACATGCTGCAGGAACGGCTGGGATTCCAGATGGCTCATACATTACATGAGTTTGGAAAAATTCCTGAAAGGAGATTGCACAGCCGCAACAGGGTTAACCTGCAGGCAGAGATTGTCGGTACCAAGAAAGGCGATACGCTGCATGAAGCGGTACATGTCGTAAACCTCAGCAGAGGGGGCATGTATGTAGAATCCGCAGTTCCCCTGGATGTGGGCAATGATGTAAGTGCGAATATCGAGGAGATGCAGCGGTACAACACCTTCTGGGTAAAGGGGAAAGTCGTCCGGAACGAACAGCACTCCATGGCGATACAGTTTATCCGGAGCACATTCGACGAGGACGAAGACCTTGAGTTTCACTGAGCGTTCTACCCGAGGTCTCCTTCCATCGCCGTACCTGGTGTACTATCCGTCCTTACCACCAGATGCCAACGATCAATAGAAAAATACCGCCCAGAAGATGAGAACCGTCAGCACGATGCCGAGCACCAGGCTGAACAGCCCGAAGAACCCCGCAAAGAGCTGGGTGAAGATAGCAGGGCCATCGCAGCGTATCTCATCAAGGCGTCCCTCTGCAATGATGCGTTCGTACTCCAGGGGGCGTTCTCGCTTGAGGGCATCTATGGTGTAGCTGCCCGTGAAGATATTCATCTCAAGCGGGAACTTATTGGGCACGAAATGATTATTGAAGAAATGCACCGTGAAGATGAATATCGCAGCGAGGAAGGCCTCTTCCGAGTGGGCTATGGTGGCTACATTGATCAACCAGCCGGGCATGATATATGACGATCCTTCGGGGAACCACAGGATGAGACCGGAGAGTCCGATCACGAACATCCCCCAGAACACTGCGAGAAAATCGAACTTCTCCCAGTAGGTCCAGCGTTCGAACCTTGGCATATCACCCTTACCCACGAACCATTTGAACATCCCCCAGATATCCTGGAAATCCTTGAGGTTGGGGAAGAGAGAATCCGGCCCGAACAGCCTCTTTACCCACCCACTGGTGCCTTCTTTCTTCGGGAACAGGAATCTCAGTGAGAGCCACGCGGTGTACAGGAACAGGACCCACATGACGGTTGCAGAGATGCGGTGAACCAGTCCCGCATTCTGGGCCCCACCAAGGAAATTCATGATCACCTGTGCCCATGCAGTCTCATGGTATTTCAACGGGAAGCCGGAAACCACCACACCGAAGAAACTCAGGATGAGGATCACATGCATGATCCTGTCAGCCATGGTGAAACGTTTTACATACTGGGTCGCATCACATTCCGGAAGGTCGGAGGATTCCTTTATACCCAGTTTTCTGAGCCGGCTCTTTTCCCAGTAGGCCTTTCTCCACCAGAGAATCACGTGTACCCAGAAGAAGAGGAACACGCCGAACAGGAGCCATATCATGAAGATCCTCGTGATATACAGTGCCAAGTAATGCTCAGGGTCTTCTTCGTCCGGATGTGCAATGAAGGACACGAACCGGGGATGGAAGCTCTCATGACACTTCCCGCATGTCTCGATGAGGGTGGCCTGGTTCACCGGAGAGCCGGGGTCATCGGCGGGCAGTATGTTATGTGCCGTATGACAGTCCGAACACCCGGCCACACGCTGGGAATACCCGAGGAAAAGCACCTTCCCGTGATAGGTATCCTTGAATTCCTCCACGGTCTCAACAGAAAGATTGTTTCGCTCGGCCACCCCTTCATCACCATGACAGGAAATACACTTTTCCGTATAGAATTCCCTGACATTGGCAACATCTTCAGGGGTATCTTCAAACACCGGGGTATTGTGTACCCCGTGACAGTCCGCACAGGTCGCAGCGTCTTGATTTCCCTTCATGACGCTGGCTGCATGACCTTTGGATATGAAATCCGGGTCCTTTCCGTGGCAGGTTGTGCATTTGTTGATCAGCGCGATTTTTCCATCGCCCGCTGCAGGTTCTGTTGGATGAATATCCGTGTGGCAGCTCTCGCAGCTCATGTTCTGTTTTGTTTCGTGATAGCTTCCTGCATACTCTTCGGAGACATCCTTATGGCAGAGGGCGCACGAGACCTTCTCGGATTTCTGTTCGCCCTTCATGTGCGCGGCGAAATCCGTGATGTTTTTATGGCAGAGTGCGCAGCTGAATACCCCATGGGCTGATTTGCTGAAATTTTCATTAAACTGGGGGGCTGCATGGCAGGAGGAGCAGTCCTGCCCGGCTGCAGCCGGTGCCCCGGGCGCAGCCGCTGCTGGGGCCTTGGCAGTAGGGGTATATGCGATAACAGGTGACGGGGTAACATATTCGAAATCATGACACTGGGCACAGTAAAGCTCGGACTTTCCGTGCTGATAGTGGCACAGGTCGCAGTCCAGGCCGTCCGGACCGTAGTGAGGCGAGTTGTGCGGATTTTCCTCCTCATATTCCTTTGTAAGTTCCACGATCTTCTCGTAACTGTGACACGTGATGCACATATCGGTCCCCACCGCCTCAGGCGGATCAGCCTGCCCATGACAGTCGGCACAGCTTACATTGCTGAGCTGGTGTGCATGGCTCGACGGCATCGAGTTCATGAGCGCTGTAAAATCCTGGCTGTGGCAGTTCTGACAATCCTTCAGGGTAAGGCCTTTGGTGCTTATGTGCGTGTCGGAGACCATCTTTTTGCCATGACATGCCTGGCAGTCACCAACGGCTGCATCTTTTATTCTGAGGGCTGCATCAGATTCAGCCCCGGCGGCCCCAGACGGAGCGTCTGCAAGAACCAGTATGAAAACCATAACGACAGCAACCAAATACCGCTTGTAAAAGAATTCGAAGTTTCGCACAGTTACAACCTCCTCGTCGTTTGTCAGCAGGAAAAATCATGAATCGTTGAGCTGTCTGTTAAATTACATATAATTATAAACCGCTGCATATGATTGTCAATTATTATAAGTGCAGAATTATCCGCGGCACTCAAACAGTGTGAACCTGAATTCTTCCTTGGAAAGGGTTGAAGGGCATTTATCCGGTTTGTTGAGATCATGGTATAAAGATCCGGACTTTCGGAAAAAGAACCGACGGATATTTCGTATCATCATCTTCGGGCATTACTTGCCCAAACAGAGGTAACGCTCCGAGTCTGCGCGGCATCCGCACCTAGTCTCCGCTTCGTTCCTCGCACATCCGGGCAAATGTATCAAAAAACGTCTCAGGAGGCGTGTAAACCTTTTCATCCGATTTTTTGACAAGCTCCCGGGCTGATACCGGGCATGTGCTGATGCAAAGGCCGCAGCCGATACACCGCTGTAGGTCGATATTCGACTTTTCAGAGATAATTTCAACGGCATCCACAGGACAGCGCTTCACACACGCAGCACACCCGGTACACAGTGCTTCATTCCCGGTGCAGACATAGTTGCTCTTCACCGCGCTGGCTGGCGCTGGAAAAAGCTTGAGCGAGAGCAACATGCCGCAGCAGCATGGGCAGCACGCACACATTGCCTCTACTTCCTGCGAATTCGAGGGCTGAATCACGAGCCCTTCTGCCTCATTTCGTTTCAGGATTTCCATGGCCTCGTCTTTTGTAATGTAGCGCGCCATGGAGTTTTCCACATAATAATCCGCGAACGAGTCAAACTGCAGACAGGTTTCCAGAGAATGATCACATCCTTTGCCGTACAAGCGGACCGCCTTGCGGCACAGGCAAGGAGCAACGGCAATACGCTCCTTGCTCCCAATGATCGCAACCGCATCGTCATAGGCGGCCACAGGCCATTCTGACACCAAGTTTTTATTGACGGGGATCGTTCGCAGGTGTGGAGTCTTGAGCGAGTGGAACGACTTGCCCAGACCCGAGAGATAATATTCAGAAACATCTTTGAGCATAGGGCCGTTAAGATTATTGATCTGGAACTCATAGATCCCCACTATGAAGGGAATAGCCCGGTAGCGGACGACACCGTTCTGACGCTGTCTGAACACAAGCCCACGCTGCGCCATGTCCTCGAGTCTTTGTGCAACATCCTCCGGATCATCACCTTTTCTTGCCGCAATCTCCTCCGGTGTCTGTTCAGAGCTACTCATCGCAAGGAACAGCTCGGCATCTTCCGGCCGGAACAGGTGTTTCAACAGCCTGATCTCCACTCCTGCCTCGGTGGAGGGATATCCCGTAGCCATTTCATCGAGTCGTTTGCGCAACCGCTCGTAAACTTCTGTCATGGTCCGGCGCTCCTTTCATACTTTCCCCTGGGGGTATCCCGCACATACCGGGCCGCGCTGATATCATACATGAAAATGGGGGCAAAAGTAAGACAAATCACCACACGCTGTAGAATATATATACTACAAGTTTTTCAGCAAATGGCTGATTTACTCATACTGAGAAATATCCGAGTATA